>NZ_JAENRY010000800.1 GCF_016612545.1 Streptomyces sp. MBT65
CTCCCCCGCATACTGCTCGACAAGCCCCCACAGCCCCGCCGGCACCGGACCCGCGCCCCTACGCGCCGCAAGATACGAACGCAGATCCTGGCCGCCCTCTCGGCGCGCTTCGACGACATGGGCCAGGACGTCGTCGTCCTCCACATACATCGCGTACTCGGGCCAGTGGAGCCCGAGGAAGGCGTGGTACTCCACACCGTCGTCCCCGCCCTCGTCCCACCTCTCCCGATACACATCGACGTCGTCAACCGTCGCCCGCCCCCGCAGAACGTCCTCGACGAAGGTCATACCTGCTCACCGGCCTTCCATCGGCCCTCGGTCTCCACCAACCCCAACCCCCCGGCCACCTGACACAGCGCCACAAAAGC
>NZ_JAENRY010000801.1 GCF_016612545.1 Streptomyces sp. MBT65
TCGCCTACCGCATCCTGGGCAGCGCGAGCCGGGCCCGGGACGCCGTCGAGGAGACCCGCCGGGGCTACGAGACGGCTCCCGCCGCGCCCGCCTCGGCCCGGGCGATCCGGGTGACTTCGGCCGACAGGAACACCCGGGCCGAGGCGGGCGCGGCGGGAGCCGTCTCGTAGCCCCGGCGGGTCTCCTCGACGGCGTCCCGGGCCCGGCTCGCGCTGCCCAGGATGCGGTAGGCGATCGAGAACAGCAGCGGCCGCAGCTCCTCGAACTCTTCGGTCCGGCTCACCCGGGTCCCTCCCTCCTTCCCTCCTCGGACACGGCGGACGGTGCCCGCCTCCTTGCACGCTCTCCGTGGCACCAGCACCGCCCCG
>NZ_JAENRY010000802.1 GCF_016612545.1 Streptomyces sp. MBT65
TCCCCGCAGCTTCAGCGCCGAGGCCAGTGCCTCGGCGCTGAAGCTGCGGGGACACCGGGTGCTCGCGGCGGCGGCGCCCGCGGCGGGCGCGGCGGAACTGGTGATCACCCGCGCACCCGAGGTGTGCCTGCTGGGCACGGCGACACCGGCCGAACCGGGCATCTTCGACCCGGTGATAAAGATCAAACGAGAACGCCCGCAGGTGGCGGTCCTGGTCCTGGGTCCGGTCCCCAGCCCCCGAGGCATCGCGGCGGCCTTCGCGGCAGGCGCCTCGGGCTACGTCCGCCACGACGAGCGCATCGAGGGCGTGGAGCGCGCCATCATGAAGGCACGGGCGGGCGAGGCGGCCGTAGCCCCACAACTGCTCCAGGGAGCCTTCAGCGAACTCCTGAACCCGGCGGCCCAACCCGACGACGAGGGCCAGCGGTTGTTGCAGATGCTGACGCCGAGGGAGGTGGAGGTCCTGGTCCGGGTAGCCGACGGCGAGGACACCCGTCTGATCGCGGCCGGCATGGGCATCGCCCCGTCGACGGCGCGCACGCATGTGCAGCGCGTGCTGATGAAGCTGGGAGTGGGGTCGCGGCTGGAGGCGGCGGCGCTGGCGGCGCGGGACTCCTCCCGCACC
>NZ_JAENRY010000803.1 GCF_016612545.1 Streptomyces sp. MBT65
GTCTCGCGGCCCAGGGTGTCGACGGCGACGGTGATCGGTGAGGTGTCGGCCATCATCAGCCGCTGGCGGGCGTCGTTGCGGGTCTCCGCGATCTCGGAGTCGCTCAGGCTTTCGTCGACGGTGGAGTGGACTAGGAGTAGCCGATCACCAGCGAGGCGGGCAGGCCCATGACCGGACCGATGCGGGCCGGTCCGAGCTTGCGGTCCCGACTCAGCGCCAGACCTGCGCCTCGACTTCGGCGGATGTGTCCGATGCGGGGTCCTGACAGGGCAGCTGGAGCGGTCATGCAGGCTCTCGGCGAAGGCGGCTGGGCGATCAGCCGGATGAACTAGGCACCCCGTCACCCTCAGCAACTCCGCCTGG
>NZ_JAENRY010000804.1 GCF_016612545.1 Streptomyces sp. MBT65
AGCCTTGCGCTGCTCGACGTAACCGGCGTCCATGAGCACGGTGGCGTGCTTGCTGAGCACGGACGCGGAGAGCCCGAGCTGCTTCTGCACGAGCCCGAACTCGGCTTCGCCCGCGGTGTCCAGCAGGGCGCAGATGCGCAGCCGGTTCGGGGCGTGGATGGTGGCGTCGAACCCGGCGGGCATGTCGTGGGCTTCGGGGCTCACGCGGACGCCCGGTGCAGTCGTACGAAGGCGAGATGGAAGCCGACGGACGCGGCGGCCCCGATCAGGGAGGCGGCTAACAGCCATACCGGCGACCCCGTGAAACGGAACGCGAACG
>NZ_JAENRY010000805.1 GCF_016612545.1 Streptomyces sp. MBT65
GGGACGATCTTGTGGAAGCTCATGACGGTTTCCCTCTCTGGTACGGCTGTCGCGGTGTCTGCTGCGGTTCTGCAACAGTTCCTCTACCGATCTGCTGCAACTGCCTTTGAATTACGCCTGTAAATTCTTTGTCAGCCCTTGTGGGCGACCGGGCGACGCTTCGGAGCGGGCTTCTTCGGGGCCGGCTTCTTGGGGGCCGGAGCGGGCTTGCGGGTCTGCTTGATGGGGTGAATCCTGTTGAAGCTCATGATGTATTTCCCTCCCGGAGAATTCTTATCCGTGGTTTATCGTGGCCGGTCGGGCCGGGTTACTTGTGGCCGACCGGGCGGCGCTTCGGGGCCGGAGCGGGCTTCTTGGGGGC
>NZ_JAENRY010000806.1 GCF_016612545.1 Streptomyces sp. MBT65
GCCTCACCACGCTCCCGGTGACCGCAGGCCTTCCCGACTCCGCAGAGGCCGACGGCCGCGCCACCCCCTCGGGGACCGACGGCGATGCCCCTTCGGCGGCCGCCGACCTCACCGCCCGCCCGGCGTCCACCGGCCCCTCCGCGTCCGACGGCCTCCTCGACGCCCCCGGGGCCGAGGACTTCACCACTCCTTCCGCTCCTCCTGCATCCGCCGACGGCGCCGAGACCCCGGTGCCCGATGCCCCGGCGGACACCGGCCGTACTGTCCCCTCGGCGGTCGCCGCCCTTCCCGACTCCGCAGACACCGACGAACCCACCACCCCCTCCACGACCGACGACCGCCTCACCACCCCCGCCGAGG
>NZ_JAENRY010000807.1 GCF_016612545.1 Streptomyces sp. MBT65
GTTCTGGGGTGTGGGGGTGCCGGCCGGGTGGGCGGGGTTGGTTGCCGGGCGGGTTTGTTTCTGTGGTCCGGTCGGTGGGGGGCCTTGTGGGTTTCGTCAAGCTGACGGGGCGGGCTGGGGTTCGTGGAGGGTGTCGTCGCGGAGTAACGCGAAGAGCACGTCGGTTCGTCGTCTGGCGGGGCGGCGGAGGGCTTGGGTGCGGTGCTTGCCCTGGCTGGTCTTCTTGTCGTGGTGGGTCCGGGAGACCGGGTCGGGCAGGGCTGCGAACGCGGACGGGAGGAAGGCCTGTTTGAGCTGCTTGTTTCCGCGGCGGGACGGTTGTTCGCGGCGGACCGGGGAACGGGAACTGCGGGTTGTGG
>NZ_JAENRY010000808.1 GCF_016612545.1 Streptomyces sp. MBT65
ACTCCCCGCCAACCCCCAGCTCGCCGCCCGCGACTTCTTCACCCGGGTACGGACACCGGAGGGCGAGCGGACCGACCTAGGCTTCCCCTTCGCGTTCCCCGAGGGCCACCGGGTACGGGAGTTGACGGTCCGGGACGTGGGCGCGGACCAGGAGGTGCTGCACGCCGGACCGCGGACCGAACGCCCGGTGCGGCAGGCCTCCGCAGAGCCCGCCCTGCACGGCATCCGCGTGCTCGACCCGACCTGGGTCCTCGCCGGCCCGTACTGCACGAAGATCCTCGCCGACCACGGCGCCGACGTGATCAAGGTCGAGTCCATGGGCCGCCCCGACCCCACCCGCTTCGCCCCCTTCATGCACC
>NZ_JAENRY010000809.1 GCF_016612545.1 Streptomyces sp. MBT65
CCGCACATGGATACAGCCCCGCGCTCCTGAAAGGGGCGCTACCGCCTAGGCTCGTGACACCCTCAGGTTTCTCACCTCACCCCTGGACCTCACTGTGGCCGGACGTTTCGCTCCTCGGCCCACTCGTACGACTGTGCGGGGTGGGCATGTTGTGGTGCCCCAGGGGATACCTCGGCAGGCTACCGAGGCCGGGCGGGTGAGGACCTGGGTGCCGGACGGGCCGCTTGATCTCGGCCTGGTGCTCGGGCCGTTGCGGCGGGGGCCCGGGGATCCCACGTTTCGGGCGACTGCGGACGGGTCCGTGTGGCGGGCCAGTCTTACGCCCGTGGGGCCGGGGACCTTGCGGGTGTCCGCGCAC
>NZ_JAENRY010000080.1 GCF_016612545.1 Streptomyces sp. MBT65
CCTTCACGGGGTCGGCGGCACCGCGCCGGTCCGGCGCGGTGCCGCCGACCCCGTGAAGGCGCTGATGCACCGGCACCGTGAGCTGTGCGAGCGGGCCGTCGATCCGTTGGAGATCGCGGCGGGGCTGGAGGCGCACGGTGTCACCGATCGGACCGCCGGACGGTTCCGGCACCGGGACGTGTTCTCGCTCGCCGAGGAGATGTACGCGCGCGTGCCCCGCGACGACGCGGCGGCCCCGCCCTCCGACGCCGTGGCGGAACCGGCGTCCCGCGCCGGCTGGGCCGTACTCGCCCTCCTGCCCGGAGTCCTCGGCGCCGCGGCCGTGACCGGAGTGCGGCTCACGGACGGTCGGCCGCGGCTGACGGTGGTCGTCGTCGGTGTGCTCGCCGTGGCGCTAGGCGTGCGCGTCGTCCTCCGCCGCGGCCCGCTGAGCAACCCGCCCGGCACGCCCGCGTGGCGCACGCCCCCGGGCACCCGCCTGTGGACGTACTGGCTGCTGGGCTACGCCCTCCTCGGCGACGGACTGCTCCGCGCCGCGGACGACGGCGGCCCCGACGCCCTGCCGACCGGCATCGCGGGCGGAGCCTGGTCCACGTCCACCGCGCCGGTCCTGGCCCTCACCCTGGCCTGCGCCCCCGCGGCCTGGTGCGCCCACCACTTCGCCGTACGCGCCCGCCGCAAGCTCGCGACCAGCCGCGGCCTGGAGGACTTCGCCGACTCCGTACGACCGCTGCTGCTCGGCACGTTCGCCCTGTTCGTGGGTGCGCTGACCGCCCTCCTCGCCCTCTGCGGCGCGGCCCTGGGCGAGCCCGCCGCGTACGCCCAGGGCATCACCCTGGGTGCCCTGTTGCTGCTCGCCCGCCTCCTCACCGTCCACGGCTTCACCCACGCCCCGACCCTCGCGCTCGGCGCGGCGGCCGCGACGGAAGCGACGGCCCTGTCTCTGGACCTCATCGGCCGGCTCCCCGGCTGCGGCTTCCTGGCCGCCCCCGTCGAAGCCGTCCTGGAGTCCTGGGGTCCGGGCGGCATCCCGTCCCTGGCCTGCGGAGCAGCCGCCCTGGCCCTCCTGTTCCACACCACCCGCACGCTGACCAGAGCCTCCGCGCACGCGCCGGCGAACGAGCCGCGGTGACACCGCCATGACCTGCATCGACCAGGCGCGTCACCCAGTCGCAGGCGCCCGGCCCCACCGCCGGAGGCAACCGCATCACCCTGTGAAGGAGAACACCAGATGATCACCTCCCGATCCGGAGAGTCGGCCCCGGGAGCCGTCCGATGAGGGTCCTGCTGATCGGAGCCAACGGCTACCTCGGTCGCTTCGTCGCCGACCGCCTGCTCGCCGACCCGGCCGTCCAGCTCACCGCGCTCGGCCGCGGCGACGACGCGGACGTCCGCTTCGACCTCGCGTCCGGCAGCCCCGGCGCACTCACCCGCTTCCTGGACGCCGTCCACCCCGGAGTCGTCATCAACTGCGCGGGTGCCACCAGAGGCGGCGCCCGCGAACTCACCCGGCACAACACCGTCGCCGTCGCGACCGTCTGCGAGGCCCTGCGCCGCAGCGCGCCGCAGCGGCTGCGGCGCCCGGCTCGTGCAGATCGGATGCGGGGCCGAGTACGGCCCCAGCCAGCCCGGTTCCTCCACGGCCGAGGACGCCGTACCCCGCCCCGGCGGCCCGTACGGCGTCAGCAAACTCGCCGCCACCGAACTGGTCCTGGGCTCCGGCCTCGACGCCGTCGTGCTGCGCGTCTTCTCGCCCGCCGGACCGGGCACCCCCGCCGGGTCCCCGCTCGGCCGGCTCGCCGAGGCCATGCGCCGGGCCATGCAGTCCGGCGACGGCGAACTCAAGCTCGGCGGCCTCGGCGCGCAACGCGACTTCGTCGACGTGCGGGACGTGGCCCGTGCCGTCCACGCCGCTTCGCTCTCCGCCGCGCAGGGCGTCATCAACATCGGCTCGGGCCGCGCGGTCCGACTGCGCGACGCCGCCGCCGTCCTCGCCCGCGTCGCCGGATACGGCGGAGCGCTGCACGAACTCGACGGCCCGCCCGGACCGTTGCGGGCCGCCATCGGCCACCCCCGCACCGACCCCGACCACGCGGCCCCGGTCGCGTACCCGTACCCGGACGGCTGCGGGAGCTGGCAGCAGGCCGATGTGCGCACCGCGCGCGACCGGCTCGGCTGGCGGCCCCGGATCAACCTCGAAGAGTCCCTCGCCGACATCTGGATGGAGGCGGCGTGCCGCATCTGACCAGCACGACCCAGGGCACCGCGAGCACCGGCGTCCGCACCGGCTTCGGCATCCCCGGCTACGCCCACCCCCTCGTCGCACCCACCGAATGGGGCGAACTCACCCGCCCCGGCACCCCCTTGCACTGGGTCGTCCTCAATGTCTCCTCCGGCCCGGGGACCCGCCCCGACCCGCACTGCCTGGAGGCGGCCGGGCGGCTCCGCAACACGGGCGTCCGGATCCTGGGCCACCTCGACGCCACCCACGGCGCCCGCGCCTTCGGCGACCTGATCTCCGAGGCGCACCGCTACCTCGACTGGTACCGCGTCGACGGCTTCCTCCTGGACCGCTGCCCCACCGGACGCGCCGCGCTCCCCGAGGTCCGCCGCACGGTCACCGCGCTCCGCGAGATCAGCGACGGCGCCCACGTCGTCCTGGGGCACGGCACCCACCCGCACCCCGGATACGCCGAGTGCGCCGACCAGTTGGTGACCTTCTCCGGCCCCTGGAGCGACTACCGCTGGTCGCAGGTCGCCGAGTGGACCGCCGACCACCCGCCCGAACGCTTCTGCCACTTCGTGCACGGCGTCCCGCGCGGCCATCTCGACGAGGCGCTGCGCATCGCGCGCTGGCAGGGCGCGTCGACCATCTACTTCACCGACCGCACCGATCACGGCGGCCGCACCGACCCCTGGGAGACGATGCCCGGGTACTGGGACGAGATCGTCTCGCGGGTCGGAACGGGTGTCTCGGAATGAAGAAGGGCGTGGCACTGTTACGGGGAGAACAACTGTAGTGATTGACCGACCAACGGAGTCCCCGTGTCGCTGCCACCCCTGGTCGAGCCGGCTGCCGAGCTCACCGTAGACGAGGTCCGCAGGTACTCCCGCCACCTGATCATCCCCGACGTGGGCATGGACGGGCAGAAGCGGCTGAAGAACGCCAAGGTGCTCTGTGTGGGCGCCGGCGGTCTGGGTTCGCCGGCGCTGATGTACCTGGCCGCGGCGGGCGTGGGCACGCTCGGCATCGTGGAGTTCGACGAGGTCGACGAGTCGAACCTGCAGCGCCAGATCATCCACAGCCAGGCCGACATCGGTCGCTCCAAGGCCGCGTCGGCCCGCGACTCCGTGCTGGGCATCAACCCGTACGTGAACGTCGTCCTTCACGAAGAGCGGCTCGAGGCCGAGAACGTGATGGACATCTTCAGCCAGTACGACCTGATCGTCGACGGCACGGACAACTTCGCGACGCGCTACCTGGTCAACGACGCCGCCGTGCTGCTGAACAAGCCGTACGTGTGGGGTTCGATCTACCGCTTCGACGGCCAGGCCTCGGTCTTCTGGTCCGAGCACGGCCCCTGCTACCGCTGCCTCTACCCGGAGCCCCCGCCCCCCGGCATGGTCCCCTCCTGCGCCGAGGGCGGCGTCCTGGGCGTGCTGTGCGCGTCCATCGGCTCCATCCAGGTCACCGAGGCGATCAAGGTCCTCACCGGCATCGGCGACCCGCTCGTCGGCCGCCTGATGATCTACGACGCCCTGGAGATGCAGTACCGCCAGGTCAAGGTCCGCAAGGACCCCAACTGCGCGGTCTGCGGCGAGAACCCGACCGTCACCGAGCTCATCGACTACGAGGCCTTCTGCGGCGTCGTCTCCGAGGAGGCCCAGCAGGCGGCCGCCGGCTCGACGATCACTCCCAAGCAGCTCAAGGAGTGGATCGACGACGGCGAGAACATCGAGATCATCGACGTCCGCGAGGTCAACGAGTACGAGATCGTCTCGATCCCCGGCGCCAAGCTGATCCCCAAGAACGAGTTCCTCATGGGCACCGCCCTGGAGACGCTCCCGCAGGACAAGAAGATCGTCCTGCACTGCAAGACGGGTGTCCGCAGTGCGGAGGTCCTCGCCGTCCTCAAGTCGGCCGGGTTCGCGGACGCGGTCCACGTCGGCGGCGGTGTGATCGGCTGGGTCAACCAGATCGAGCCCGACAAGCCCGTCTACTAGACGCACGCCTTCCCGGGAGGGGCTCGGCACCACACGTGCCGGGCCCCTTTCCGCTGCCCCCGTTTCCTGAACCGCTCCGGCTACGAGGCGCAGACCTTGCCGTCCTTCGGCACCGTCCCCTTCAGGAGATACGCGTCCACCGTCGAGTCGACACAGTCGCTCCCACTCCCGTACGCCCCGTGCCCCTCGCCCTTCCAGGTGAGCTCCACACCGACGCCCTTGCCCAGCTCGTCCGCCATCTTGCGAGCACCCTCGTACGGCGTCGCCGGGTCCCCGGTGTTGCCGACCACCAGGATCGGCGCCGCACCGGTCGCGCTGACCTCCGGGGTGTCGTACTGCCCGGCCACCGGCCAGTCGTGACACCACCCGGCCGTGTCCCAGCCCAGGAAGTCGCCGAACACGGGGGAGATCTTCTCGAACTCGGGCAGCAGCTTCTGCGTCTGCTCGGGCGTCGGCCGCTGCTTGTCGTCCAAGCACGATATGACCCGTTGGGAATGGGTCGTCGTGCCGTAGTGCCCCGCGCTGTCACGGTCGTTGTAGCCGTCGGCGAGCGCCAGCAGCTCCGAACCGTCACCCTCCTCCGCCGAGTTCAGGGCACTGGTCAGGGTGGGCCAGCTCTCCTGGCTGTACAGCGGAAGGACGATGCCGGTCAGCGCGAGCGTCTGGGTCAGCTTCCGCCCGGTCGAGGTCGCCAACGGCTCGGCGTCGATCCGCTTCAGCAGGGCCGCGATCTTCTTCGAACCCTGTGCCGGGTCCTGGTCCGTCGACTTGAGGTAGTCGTCCAGTGCGCGCTGGAAGCCCCGTGTCTGGTTCAGGGCGTGGCCCACCGAGTCGGCGCTCGGGTCGACGACCGCGTCCAGGATCAGCCGCCCCACGTTCTTCGGGAACAAGTGAGCGTAGACACCGCCGAGTTCGGTGCCGTAGGAGATGCCGAAGTAGTGCATCTTCGTGTCGCCGAGGACCTGGCGCATCAGGTCCATGTCGCGGGCGGTGTCGGTCGTCGACACATGCGCCATCAGCTTCCCGGCGGCCTTCTCGCAGCCCTTGCCGAAGTCGGTCGCGTCCTGGAGGTACGTCTTCTCCTCGGCCGGTGTGTCCGGCGTGGCGTCCACGTCCTCGGAGGCCTGGATCGCCTTGTCGCTCCGGCAGCGGACGCCCTCGCTGGCGGCGACCCCGCGCGGGTCCCAGCTCACCAGGTCGTAGCGCTCGTGCAGTGCGGACACCGTGGTGGCGTACGCCGGCATGTAGTCCACGCCCGAGCCGCCGGGGCCGCCGAAGTTGAACAGCAGCGAGCCGATGCGGTCGCCGCCCGTCGACTTGGAGCGGATCAGGGCGAGCCCGATCGTGGAGCCGTCCGGCTTCGCCCAGTCCAGCGGCACCTTGAGCGTCGCGCACTGCCAGTCGCTGCTCGGCGCGGCCGAGTCGGCGGTGGCCTTGCAGCGCCCCCAGTCGAGCTTCTGCGCGGTCAGCGACGCGGGCAGCGCGGCCGTGGTGGACGTAGCGGACGAGTCGGCTGCGGACGGCTTGGCGTCCCCCGCGCCCGCGCCGTCCTTGCCGTCGTCGGACGAGCCGCCGCTACAGCCGGCCGTCAGCAGTGCGGCGGCGGCCATCAGGGCCGTCCACCGTACGAATCGCGCCATGTGCGTTCCCCCCTCGCAGGCCGTCCGCGTCACGCCGCGGATGGCGGTCAGGCCATAGTAGGCGGCGCGAGCCGAGCCCGTGACGGCCTGTGGATAACCTTTTGACCTGCGGTTTTATTCAGATTTCAGGGGTGGGCTCAGGAGCAGACGGTGCCGGCCGCCGGGACCTTCCCGTTCAGCAGATAGCCGTTCACCGCGCTCTGCACGCATTTGTTCTTGCTGTCGTACGCCCCGTGCCCCTGACCCTTGTACGTCAGCTCGACCGCGATGCCCTTGCCCAGCGCGTCGACCATCTTCCGGGCCCCCTCGTACGGCGTGGCCGGGTCGCCGGTGTTGCCCACGACGAGGATCGGCGCCGAACCGGCCGCGCTCACATCGGGATGGTCGGCCGCCCCCGGCACGGCCCAGTCGGTGCAACTGACCATGCCCCAGGCCAGGAAGTCGCCGAACAGGGGAGAGGCGGCCCGGAACTCCGGCAGCTTCCGCTCGACGTAGTCGGCGGTGTAACGGGGCTTGTCGTCGGCGCAGTTGATGGCGACGTTCGCCGCGGTGATGTTGCTGTACTCGCCGTTCTCGCTGCGCCCGTTCATCGAGTCGGACAGCGCCATGAGCACCTTGCCGTCACCGCTGTAGGCCTGTTCGAGGCCCTCGGTGAGGTACTCCCAGAAGTCCTTGGAGTACAGCGCCTGCGCGATGCCGTTGGTCGCCGCGGTCTGGGTCAACTGGCGGGGGAAGATACCCGGGATCGGCTTGCCGTCGAGGTCCTTGAGCAGCTTGGCGATGCGGTCCTTGACGTCCTGTGCGGTGTCGCCGAGCGGACAGTCCGTGGTCTTCGACGTGCAGTCGTCGGCGAAGTTGTCGAGCGCGAGCTGGAAGCCCTTGGCCTGCCCCAGGGAGCCCTGTTCGGAGTTCTGCGTGGGATCGACGACCGCGTCGAAGACGGCACGCCCCACGTGCTTGGGGAACAAGTGGGCGTAGACACCGCCGAGTTCGGTGCCGTAGGAGATGCCGAAGTAGTACAGCTTGTCGTCGCCGAGGACCTGGCGCATCAGGTCCATGTCGCGGGCCGCGTCGGTGGTGCGCACCTGGGGGAGCGTCTTCTTGGAGTGCTTCTCGCAGGCCGCGTTGAACTGCTTGGTGTTGGACAGGAGCTTGGTGCGCTCGGCGGCGTCGTCCGGGGTCGCGTCCTGCTGGAAGTACTGGTCGAGCTGGGAGTCGCTCTCGCACTGGATGCCGGCGCTGCGGCCCACTCCGCGCGGGTCGAAGCTCACCAGGTCGTAGCGGGTGCGCAGGGCCGCGTAGTCCTCGCCGAACGCGGGCAGCGTGGTGACGCCAGAGCCGCCGGGGCCACCGAAGTTGAAGACGAGCGAGCCGATCCGCTTGCTCGCGGCG
The DNA here is from genome assembly GCF_016612545.1 of Streptomyces sp. MBT65. Classification (GTDB taxonomy): domain Bacteria; phylum Actinomycetota; class Actinomycetes; order Streptomycetales; family Streptomycetaceae; genus Streptomyces. Next base: position 7,257 of record NZ_JAENRY010000080.1, read on the forward strand.
CCGCTGGCCTTCGCGCGTACCAGGGCGAGCCCGATCGTGTCGCCCTTGGGCCTGCTCCAGTCGAGCGGCGCCTTCATGGTGGCGCACTGCCACTTGGTGCCGTTCGGCAGAGGCGACGGCGCGGTGCCGCCGCCCTCCGACTCGGACGGGGCCGGACAGTCCTTCCAAGTCAGCTTCTGGGCCGTCGGATCCTCGTCCTTGGAGTCGCCGCCGCAGCCCGCCAACGTGACGGACAACAGGACGACGGTGGCGGTCAGGGCAGCGGCACGCAGCCGGGAGGGGTTCGGCATGGTCCCATCCTGGGGTCGTACCCGGCGGTGCGCTCGGGGCGCGGGCCGTACGAGGTACGCACGCGTGCGTGCCCTACGGCGTGTACGTGCTCGTGCGCTACAGGGAGCCCTTGCGGGACAGGTGGTTGAAGAACAGCCAGCCCGGCAGCACCGGGATCCACAGCGTCAGCAGCCGGTACAGCAGCACCGCCGGAGCGGCCACCTCCTTGGGGAGGCCGACGGCGATCAGACCGAGGGTCAGGCTCGCCTCGACCGCGCCCACACCGCCCGGGGTCGGGGCCGCGGAACCGAGCGCGTTGCCCGCGAGGAAGACGACGGCGACGCTGGCCAGGCTGAGCGACGTCGAATCGTCGCCGAACGCCCGGATCGACGCGTCCAGGCACATCACGAAGCAGGCCGTCAGCAGCAGCATGCCGCCGATGCCGGTGACCAGCTTCTGCGGCCGCTGCAGCACGTCGAGCATGCGCGGGATGACGCCCGCGAAAAGCGACCGCACGCGCGTGACGAGGAACTTCCGCAGGAACGGCACCGAGGTCACCACGAGCACGAGCACCGCCACCGTCAACAGACCGGCGATGACCGTCCTGGACGGTGACAGCGACGGCGTCTTCTCGGTGCCGGTGAGATAGCCGAACGACAGCAGCATCAGGATGTGGCAGCCGAGACCGAACAGCTGCGACGCGCCGACACTCGCCACCGCGAGCCCGGGCCGTACCCCGGCACGCTGCAGGAAGCGCGTGTTCAGGGCGACACCGCCGACCGCGGCCGGGGCCACGATCTTCACGAACGACCCGGCGACCTGCGCCGCCACGGCCCGCAGGAACGGCACCCGCTCCGGCACGAACCCCAGGAGGGCCATAGCCGCCGCGAAGTAGCTCAGCGCCGAGAACAGCACGGCCGCTGCCACCCAGCCCCACTGGGCGTTGGCGACGAGCGGACCGAACTCGATGTGCGTGAGCTGCGTCAGCAGGAAGTACGCGCCGATCGCGCCCGCGATGAAACTGATCAGCGTGCGCGGCCGCACCCGCTCCAGACGGGCCGGCTCGACGTGCGCCTGGGGTCTGATCAGCAGCACCTGATGCCGGATCTGGGTGAGCAGATCCTCCTCGCGCGCCTCGTCCAACGCCTCGTCGATGGCCCGCTTCTCGGCCCGCTGCTCCGCTCGTACGGCCTTCTTGTCGGGCTTCTCGAGAACGGGCGTCGAGCCCTCCGAAGCCTCCTCCGCGCGGGCCAGCCTGGTCTGCCGGGACGCCTCGAGGATCGCGTCGCGCTCCCGCTGGGCGCGCTCCCTGGAGAGCCGTCGCAGCGTCGCGCGCGTGGAGCGCGTCAACGCGATGGGCTGGAGCATCGGCAGACAGTCGGCCACCGCGTCGGGGCCCAGGACACCGACCGCCGAGGCCACCGCGCGCTCGGCGCCCACCCGCAGGCCGATCGTCGTCACCAACTGGGCGACGTCCATGCGCAGCAGCAGCTCACGGGCGGCGATCTCGCCGCCCCGCAGGTCGGTCAGGATCACGGTGCCGGAACGATCCACCAGAATCGCGTCACCGGCGAGCCTGCGGTGGGCGATACGCCGCGACTGCAGTGCCTGCACCTGGTGCCAGGTGTTGCGCAGCAGCTCGTCGGTGATCTCCTCGTCCGCGAGCGAGTCCAGCGTGCGCCCACCGGTGTGCTCGTAGACGAGCATCACGGCGTCGGGGCCGAGTTCCGAGGTCGCGATCAGCTTCGGGGCGTTGGCCCCGGCCGCGATCGCCGCGTACGCCAGCAGGGCCTCCTGCTCGAGCGCCTGGCGCAGCGACTGGAGGCTGCTGCGGGTCGCGAAGCCGCGCAGCGTCAGATTGCGCCACGCACGGTAGAAGAAGCCCTGGGCCTGCTGTTCGCGGTCGACCACGGTGACGTCCAGCGGCGGACCGTCCTCCAGGGTCACGAAATAGCGCCGGCCGCGGTCGCCGTTCTCCGTGTCGACGGCCTCCTCGCGGGCCGCGCCCACAGGGTGGAAGCCGACCGTCCGCAGACCCGCCATCAGCGTCCGGCCGGTGGGACGGACGTTCGGCGAGCCCACCGCGTACAGCGTCCCGTAGGCGACGGTCCAGCCGATCAGCACCGTCAGGATGATCGAGAACGGAGTCGTGTACCCGGTGACCAGCATCGAGAAGGCGTCGAGCAGCAGCACGATCCACAGCACGGAACGCCAGCGCGGCCTCCGGGACATGCCTACCGCCGTCATGTAGGCGATGACGGGCGCCAGATAGCCGTGCACCGGGTCGGTGAGGGCGTGGATGTCGCCGGGGGAGGGCTGGGTGAGCGCCTCCTGGATGGAGCCCGGGGCGGCCTTGGCGACCCACAGGTCCGTGGCGAGTGTCACTCCGTGCGCGAGGACGGCGGCGAGCACGCCGTCGGCGATGCGCAGTCCGTCGCGCTTGATCAGCCGCTCGATCGCGAAGGCGACCGGCACCAGCAGGATGGCGATGCTGGACGCCAGCCCCGCGATCTTGATCAGCAGGTCGGGCGCCTGCCCGGTGCCCTTGTTGATGTCCTGTTCGAGCCCCGAGGTCGTGCCGTGCGCGAACGCGGCGATCGCGAGCAGTACGACGATCGCGAGAAAGCCCACCAGGAGGCGCATGAGATCGGAAGGGCGGTGCACGCGCGCGGGGAGCAGCGGTTCGTCGCCCTCGACCTCTTCGGCGTGCGTGTCGTCGCAGTCCTCGAGGCCGGGCGGAGAGACGGGCGCGGGTGCCTCTGCGGGCTCCTTCGCGGGGTCCTGCTCGGTCTCGTCGGCGGTGTCCGGGCGCGACGCAGCGTCAGAGGTGCCCTCCGCGTCCTCGGGATGCACACCCTGCTGCTTCATCGTCTCTTCTTGATCTCGTATCACCGGTCACCGCCCGCACGATGGTGGCATGCCCCACCGACACACGGGGGCATCAGGGTGCAAATGCGGGGGCGCACAGTCTGCCCCACGCGCCGCTCCGGGGCGAGGGATACGCACAGTCGCCAGCGCGTCGCATTGTCGGTGGGGTGCGGCAGGATGGGGCGGATGAGCGAGGAGAGCCTTCCGGACGGCACCGGCCGCGAGCACGGTGACGGTCCCGAGTACGACGACGCCCGCGCGGGGCACGCGGACGCGCTGCCCGAGTACGCCGAGCGCGTCCTCGACGTGGCCGACCGGATTCCGCCCGGGCGCGTCATGACGTACGGGGACGTCGCGGAATGGCTGGAGGAGGGCGGGCCGCGCCAGGTCGGCCGTGTGATGGCCCTCTACGGGGGAGTCGTTCCGTGGTGGCGGGTCGTCCGCGCGGACGGCACGCTGCTCCCGGGCCACGAACTGGAGGCGCTCGACAGCTACCGCGCGGAGGGCACTCCTCTGAAGGAGGCGAGCAGAGCCGCCGAGGGCCACCTGCCACGCGTCGACATGAAACGGGCGCGATGGGACGGCGGCGAGCGCGCGGACGGTCACACCTGACAGCTTCCGCCATCGGACGCGCCCCGGGGCGACCTGTGGCCCGTACGGGGGAAACCCGGCACGTCCGTGGCATGCCGTACGTTCGAGGGGCGAGGGACGCGAGGGTCGTGCGAGCCGTGAGGGATGAAGCGGAAGCCCTGCTTCCCCACGACCCGTCGGCGTAGCGTCGGCTGCACCTGTCCCCCTCATCCCGCGGCCACCGCCCTCCACGCGCGGTGGTCGGGCAACCAGCACACCCACCAGGACCGGCGAACCACGTGAGCTCCTCTTCCTCCACCAGGCGCCTGTCGCACCCCCAGGTGCGACAGGGGAGCCGTGGCGCTTACCGACTGGTGCGTACCCCGCCGACCCGGCCGGCTCCCCCTCGTCTGGACGCGCCACAGCGCTCGGTGGTTGACCACGAGACCGGTCCGCTGCTCGTCCTCGCAGGTCCCGGCACCGGCAAGACCACCACCCTTGTGGAGTCCGTCGCGGCCCGGATCGCCCGGGGAGGTGACCCCGCGCGGATCCTCGTGCTGACGTTCAGCCGCAAGGCCGCTGTCGAACTGCGCGACCGCATGGCGCTGCGCATCGGCGCCGCCCGCGCGCCCCGCGCGACCACCTTCCACTCGTTCTGCTACGCCCTGGTCCGCGCCCACCAGGACACCGACCTGTTCGTCGAGCCCCTACGGCTGCTGTCCGGCCCCGAACAGGACGTCGCCGTCCGCGAACTGCTCGCCGGCCAGCCCGACCTGGAGCGGCTCGGTCTCGCGCATGTGCGCTGGCCGGACGAACTGCGGGCCTGCCTCACCACCCGCGGCTTCGCCGACGAGGTCCGCGCGGTCCTCGCCCGCAGCCGCGAACTGGGCCTGGGCCCGCACGCCCTGGACGCCTTCGCCCGCCGCATCGGCCGCCCCGACTGGCGTGCCGCCGCCGCCTTCCTCGCCGAGTACCTCGACGTACTCGACCTCCAAGGAGTGCTCGACTACGCGGAACTGGTCCACCGCGCGGTGCTCCTCGCCCACCGCCCCGAGGTCGCCGAGCGGCTCGCCGCGCAGTACGACGCGGTGTTCGTGGACGAGTACCAGGACACCGATCCGGCCCAGGTACGGCTGCTGCAGGCCCTCGCCGGCGGCGGCCGCACCCTCGTTGCCTTCGGCGACCCCGACCAGTCGATCTACACGTTCCGGGGCGCCGACGTGAACGGCATCCTGGACTTCCCGGACGCCTTCCCGCGCGCGGGAGGCGGCCCGGCCCCCGTAGAGGTGCTCCGGACCTCCCGCCGCTCCGGCGCCGCCCTGCTGGAAGCCACCCGCCTGCTGACCCAGCGCATGCCCCTGACCAGGCTCCCGGCCCAGAAGGTGCGCGCCCACCGCGCGCTGTCCCCGGTACGGGACGGCGGCCGCGTCGAGGTGTACACGTACCCGACCTCCGGCACGGAGCTGGACAACATCGCCGACATCCTTCGCAGGGCGCACCTGGAGGACGGCGTCCCCTGGAACGACATGGCCGTCCTGGTGCGCGCCGGCTCCCGGACGATCCCCACGATCCGCCGCGCCCTCACGGTGGCCGGCGTCCCCCTCGACATTGACGGCGACGACCTGCCCCTGCGCCACGAGCCCGCGGTGGCACCCCTGCTGACGGCATTGCGCGCGGTGGCGGCAGCGGAGGCAACTGCCCGGCCCGAGGACGACACCGAAGCCGTACGGGCCCCGGAGGAGGCCGACGACGTAGACGACGAACAGGCCGCAGCGGAAGCCGGACCGGAAGCCGAAGAGCCCGCCGCTGCCTCCTCCTGGCTCGACACCGAAACCGCCCTCACCCTGCTTGCCTCCCCCCTTGCTGCCATGGACGCCGCCGACCTGCGCCGCCTGGGCCGGGCGCTGCGCGAGGAGGAGCGGGCCGGGGGCAACCCCGTGCCGCCGCCCTCGGACGAGCTGCTCACGCGGGCGCTCGCCGAGCCGGAGCGGCTGGTCGCGCACGACCCGACGTACGCGCGGGGAGCCCAGCGCCTGGGCGCGCTGCTGCGCAAGGCACGCGAGCGCCTGGCGGGCGGCGGTACGGCCGAGGAGGCGCTGTGGGACCTCTGGCAGGGCACGCCGTGGCCCGGGCGCCTGGAGCGGGCCGCACTGCGCGGCGGCGCGGCCGGGCGCAACGCGGACCGCGATCTGGACGCCGTCTGCGCGCTGTTCGCGACCGCGGCCCGCGCGGAGGAGCGCACCGGAGGCCGGGGCGCCCTCAACTTCCTGGAGGAGATCGACGCCGAGGACATCGCCGCCGACACGCTCACCCGGCGTGCCGTACGCCCCGACGCCGTACGCCTGATGACCGCGCACCGCTCCAAGGGCCTGGAGTGGCGCCTGGTCGTCGTGGCCGGCGTCCAGGAGGGCCTGTGGCCGGACCTGCGCCGACGCGGCTCTCTCCTGGAGGCCGACCGCATCGGCCGCGACGGACTCGCCGAACCACTCACCCCGGGGGCCCTGCTCGCCGAGGAACGCCGCCTGTTCTACGTCGCCGCCACACGCGCGCGTGAACGTCTCGTCGTCACCGCGGTGAAGGCCCCCGCGGACGACGGCGACCAGCCGTCCCGCTTCCTCACCGAAGTCGGCGTCGAGCCCAAGGACGTCACCGGCCGCCCGCGCCGCCCGCTGTCGGTCGCCGCACTCGTCGCCGAGCTGCGCGCCACGACCGTCGACCCGAGCGTGTCCGAGACCCTCAGGGCGGCCGCCGCGCGCCGGCTGGCCCGGCTGGCCGCGCTCACCGACGAGGAGGGCCGCGCCCTGGTCCCGTCCGCGCACCCGTACCGCTGGTGGGGGATGTACGACCCGACCGAGAGCAAGGTGCCGCTGCGCGACCGCGACCAGCCCGTCGTGCTCTCCGGGAGCGCCCTCGACCAGCTCGCCAACACCTGCGCCCTGCAATGGTTCCTGGGCCGTGAGGTGAAGGCGGACGCGCCCGCGACCGCCGCCCAGGGCTTCGGGAACGTGGTGCACGTCCTCGCCGACGAGGTCGCCTCCGGACGCACCCCGGCCGACCTCGCCGCCCTCATGGAGCGCCTCGACACCGTGTGGAACGCGCTCGCCTTCGACGCCCCCTGGAAGTCGGCACAGGAGAAGGACAACGCGCGCGTGGCGCTCGAACGCTTCCTGAAGTGGCACGTCGACTCCAACGGCATCCGCACCGGCCGTACGCCCGTCGCCAGTGAGCACGACTTCGACGTCACCCTCGAAGCGGGCGACTACGAAGTACGCATCCGCGGCTCCATGGACCGCGTCGAGGCGGACGGTGAAGGACGCGCCTACGTAGTCGACTTCAAGACCGGCAAGCAGACGCCCACCGCCCGCGAGGTGGAGCGCCACCCCCAACTCGCCGTCTACCAGCTCGCGGTCCGCGAGGGCGCCGTCGACGAGGCCTTCGACGGAGTGCGCCCCGAACCGGGCGGCGCCGAACTCGTCCAACTGCGCCAGGGTGCCGCCCAACGGGACGGCGGCGAGACCGTGCCCAAGGTGCAGGCCCAGAAGCCACTGGAGGGGGAGTGGGCCGGTGAACTGCTGGCCACGGCCGCGGGCAAGGTCCTCGACGAACGGTTCACGCCCACGGCCGGCCAGCACTGCGCGCACTGCGCGTTCCGGGCCTCGTGCAGCGCGCGACCGGAGGGACGACACGTCGTCGAGTAACGCGCGTGACGTATCGCACCACATGTGCTGACCTGCGCTTCTTCTGCCGCTGAGGGCGATTGGTCCTCGACTGTCAGTGGCCGCCGCTAGCCTCTCCGACATGCCCGCCCGTATCACCGATCCCGATCAGCTCAAGGAGCTCCTCGGCATCCCCTTCACCCCGGAGCAGACGGCCTGCATCGTCGCGCCGCCCGCCCCACAGGTCATCGTGGCCGGTGCCGGGTCGGGCAAGACGACGGTGATGGCGGCCCGCGTGGTGTGGCTGGTCGGCACCGGGCAGGTCGCCCCCGAGCAGGTCCTCGGCCTGACCTTCACCAACAAGGCCGCAGGTGAGCTCGCCGAGCGCGTCCGCAAGGCGCTGATCAAGGCGGGCGTCACCGACCCCGACGTCATCGACCCGGACAACCCGCCGGGCGAGCCCGTGATCTCGACCTACCACGCCTTCGCGGGCCGCCTCCTGACCGACCACGGCCTGCGCATCGGCCTCGAACCGACGTCCCGCCTGCTCGCCGACGCCACCCGCTTCCAGCTCGCCGCACGCGTCCTGCGCGAGGCTCCCGGCCCCTACCCGGCGCTCACCCGCTCCTTCCCGGACCTCGTCAGCGACCTCCTCACCCTCGACGCCGAGCTGTCCGAACACCTCGTACGGCCCGAGGAGTTGCGCGCGTACGACGCCGAGCTGCTGCGCGACCTGGAGGGCCGCAAGCTCAGCAACGCCGAGCTGCGCAAGGTCCCCGAGGCGGCCGCCGCCCGCCGTGAACTCACCGAGCTGGTGAGCCGCTACCGCACCGCCAAGCGCGAGCGCGACCTGCTCGACTTCGGCGACCAGATCGCCCTCTCCGCGACCCTGGCGCGCACCCGCCCCGAGGTCGGCGACATCCTGCGCGACGAGTTCCGGGTGGTGCTGCTCGACGAGTACCAGGACACCTCGGTCGCCCAACGCATCCTCCTGGCAGGCCTGTTCGGCGCCGGAACGGGCCACCCGGTGACCGCCGTCGGCGACCCCTGTCAGGCGATCTACGGCTGGCGCGGCGCGTCCGTCGCCAACCTCGACGACTTCCCGGAGCACTTCGCGCACGCCGACGGCCGCCTCGCCGCCCGCCAGTCGCTCAGCGAGAACCGCCGCAGCGGCGGCCGTCTCCTCGACCTCGCCAACGGCCTCGCGGAACCCCTGCGCGCCATGCACGCGGGCGTGGAGGCCCTCCGCCCGGCCCCCGGTGCCGAGCGCGACGGCATGGTGCGCTGCGCGCTGCTGCCCACCCATGCCGAGGAGATCGGCTGGCTCGCCGACTCCATCGCCCACCTCGTACGGACCGGGAAGGCGCCCGGCGAGATCGCCGTCCTGTGCCGCACGGCCACCGACTTCGCCGAGATCCAGGGCGCCCTCGTGGCCCGCGACGTCCCGGTCGAGGTGGTCGGCCTCTCCGGGCTGCTGCACCTGCCCGAGGTCGCCGACCTCGTCGCCGTCTGCGAAGTCCTCCAGGACCCCGGAGCCAACGCCTCCCTGGTCCGACTGCTGACCGGCCCGCGCTGGCGCATCGGCCCGCGCGACCTCGCCCTCCTGGGACGACGGGCCCGGCGACTGGTGACCCACACGCGCGTGGGGGCCGACGACGACCCGGACCGCCGACTCGCCGAGGCCGTCGAGGGGGTCGACCCCTCCGAGGTGATATCGCTCGCCGACGCCCTCGACACCTTCCTGGAGACACCCCTGTACGGCGCCGACCCCGACGGGGACGACGACGGGCTGCCCTTCTCACCGGACGCGCGCGTGCGCTTCGCCCACCTGGCCACCGAACTGCGCGACCTGCGCCGCTCCCTGTCCGACCCCCTGATGGACGTCCTGCACCGCGTCCTGGCCGTCACCGGCCTGGAGGTCGAACTCGCGGCGTCCCCGCACGCCCTGGCCGCCCGCCGCCGCGAGACCCTGTCGAACTTCCTGGACGTGGCTGCCTCCTTCGCCGCGGGCGACGGCGAGGCGACCCTGCTCGCCTTCCTCGGCTTCCTGCGCACGGCCGCCCAGTACGAGAAGGGCCTCGACAACGCCCTGCCCGGCGGCGAGAACACCGTCAAGGTGCTCACCGCGCACAAGTCCAAGGGCCTGGAGTGGGACGTCGTGGCCGTCCCCGGCCTGGTCACCGGGACCTTCCCCAGCAGCCAGGGCCGCGAGAAGTGGACCGCCCAGGGCAAGGTCCTCCCGCACGCCCTGCGCGGCGACACCGCCACCCTGCCCGACGTCACGTCCTGGGACTCCAGAGGCCTGAAGGCCTTCCAGGAGGCGATGAAGGAGCACCAGCACACCGAGGAACTCCGCCTCGGTTACGTCACCTTCACCCGCCCCCGCTCCCTGCTGCTCGGCTCCGGCCACTGGTGGGGCCCCGCCCAGAAGAAGCCCCGGGGCCCCTCCGACTTCCTGCATGACCTGTACAACCACTGCGCGGCCGGCTACGGCGAGATCGAGGCCTGGGCGGAGGAACCCGAGGAGGGCGAAGAGAACCCCGCCCTGCACGCGGCCACCGGCGACCAGGTCTGGCCGCTGCCCCTGGACGACGTGGCGATGGCCCACCGCCACCAGGCCGCCAGGAGGGTCCTTGAGCACCTGGAGTACCTCGCCTCCCACGACGAGAGCCACCCCGCGGCCACGCACGACCCGAACAGCCACGACGACCCGGACTGGCCCCCACCACCGGAAGACGACGAACCTCCTTACGAAGAGCCTCCTTACGAAGAGCCTCCTTACGACGAACCTCCTTACGACGAACCTCCTTACGAAGAGTCCCTTTACGGGGAGCCTCCCTACGAGGAGTTCCTCCCCGAAACCGAGGCCGGGATCGTTGAGATTCTTGAGATCGCCGAGCTCGAGGACGCCCTCCCGGAGGACGACCCCGCCGACCGGGACGCCTGGACCACGGACCGCCCGACCGTCCCGCACCAGGCGACGGCCCCGCACGCCGCCGAACACTCCAGTGCGCCAGGAGGCGCTCGCTCGCATCCTGTCGAGCCCCCCGGCACGCCCCTCACCCCCGAGGAGGCCCGCGCCATCGCCTCCTGGGACCGCGACCTCGACGCTCTCACCGGCGAACTCCTGCGCGCCAGACAGCGAGTCACCGACGTACCCCTGCCGGCCTCCCTCACCGCAACCCAGCTGCTGCTCCTGGCCGAGGACCCGGACGGGCTCGCACAGGAACTCGCGCGCCCCCTGCCGCGTCCACCGCAACCCGCCGCGCGCCGGGGCACCCGCTTCCACGCCTGGGTGGAATCACGCTTCGAAGCGCTGACCCTGCCCATGCTGGAGCCGGACGAACTGCCCGGCAGCGAGGCCGAGATCGCCGACGAACGCGACCTGGAAGCCCTCAAGGAAGCCTTCGAACTCACCGAGTACGCCCGGCGCACGCCCTACCGCGTCGAGACCCCCTTCCAGCTCGCGATCGCCGGCCGCGTCGTACGGGGCCGTATCGACGCCGTCTACAAACAGGGCGACGGCGACGGGGCGACGTACGAGATCCTCGACTGGAAGACCAGCCACACCCGCACCGCCGACCCGCTCCAGCTCGGGATCTACCGGCTCGCCTGGGCCGAGCGGCAGGGCGTGCCGCTGGAGGCGGTCACCGCCGCGTTCCTGTACGTGCGCGGCGGCGAGGTCGTACGGCCGGAGAGCCTCCCGGACCGGGCCGCACTGGAGCGGCTGCTGCTGGAGGAGCCGGGCGCGCAGGCGGAATCACCGGGCGCGCAAGGGGAGTGACAAGCCGTGCAAGCAAACTGTGAGGAACCGCCCACCGAGGATGTCAGTGCGGGCCGATAGGCTCGTGACCATGAGCCACACCGTTGACAGTGCCGTCAGCGCGGTCCGCACGTACATCGAGCAGCACCGCGCAGCCTTCCTCGACGACCTCGCCGAGTGGCTGCGCATCCCGTCCGTGTCGGCGCAGCCCGACCACGCGCCCGACGTCCGGCGCAGCGCGGACTGGCTCGCCGCCACACTCCGGGAGACCGGCTTCCCGACCGTCGAGGTCTGGCCGACCCCTGGCGCCCCCGCCGTCTTCGCCGAATGGCCCTCCGACGACCCCGAGGCACCCACGGTCCTCGTCTACGGCCACCACGACGTCCAGCCCGCTGCCCGCGAGGACGGCTGGGACAGCGAGCCCTTCGAGCCCGTCGTCCGCGAGAACCGCCTCTACGCGCGCGGGGCGGCCGACGACAAGGGCCAGGTGTTCTTCCACACACTCGGCGTCCGCGCCCACCTCGCCGCCACCGGCCGCACCACCCCGGCCGTGCACCTGAAGCTGCTCGTCGAGGGCGAGGAGGAGTCAGGCTCCCCGCACTTCCGCGCGCTCGTCGAGCAGCGCGCCGACCGACTCACCGCCGACGCCGTGATCGTCTCCGACACCGGCATGTGGTCCGAGGACACCCCCACGGTGTGCACCGGGATGCGCGGCCTCGCCGAGTGCGAGATCCGGTTGCAGGGGCCCGACCAGGACATCCACTCAGGCTCCTTCGGCGGCGCCGTGCCCAACCCGGCGACCGCCGCGGCCCGCCTCGTCGCCGCGCTCCACGACGAGCACGCACGCGTGGCCGTCCCCGGCTTCTACGACGGCATCGTCGAACTCACCGACCAGGAGCGCGAGCTCTTCGCCGAGCTGCCCTTCGACGAGCAGGAATGGCTGCGCACTGCCAAGTCGCACGCCACCCACGGAGAGGCCGGACGCACCACCCTGGAGCGTATCTGGGCGCGCCCCACCGCCGAGGTCAACGGCATCGGCGGCGGCTACCAGGGCCCCGGCAGCAAGACGATCATCCCGTCCTCGGCCATGGTGAAGCTCTCCTTCCGGCTCGTCGCCGGCCAGGACCCCGACCACATCGAGAAGGTCGTCCGCGACTGGGCCGCCCAGCAGGTGCCCGCCGGAATCCGGCAGGAGATCACCTTCAGCGCGGCCACGCGCCCGTGCCTGACGCCCCTGGACCACCCCGCCCTGCAGTCCGTCGTCCGCGCCATGGCCATCGCCTTCGAGAAACCGGTCCTCTTCACCCGTGAGGGTGGCTCGGGACCGGCCGCCGACCTCCAGGAAGTCCTCGGCGCACCCGTCCTCTTCCTGGGTATCTCCGTCCCCTCCGACGGCTGGCACGCCCCGAACGAGAAGGTCGAACTCGCCCTCCTCCTGAAGGGCGTCGAAACCACCGCCCACCTGTGGGGAGATCTCGCCGACACCTGGCCTCATGCGCCCTGACGATCCCGCGCGATCCGGAACGGCCACGCGCGCGGGGCACACTGGAAGAACCGCCCCGCACACCACGTCCCCGCCGGACCCGGTCGCCTCCTGCCGTACGTCCCGCTGAACCGCCCGCCGAAACAATCCGCATTGCCGGGGGAGTTGGAAGCACCCGTGACCACCTGGACCGACCACACAGCCGACCGACCCATCTCGCTCACCGCCCCGAGCGGCATCGACCGAGCCGCCCACCACCGGCTCGACGAGGCCTGGCTCGCCGCGGCATGGAGCCACCCCACCACCCGCTGCTTCGTGGTCTCCGGCGGCCAGGTCCTCATCGACGAGACACCCGACGGCAAGACCGAACTCGTCATGACGCCCTCCTTCGAGGCCCCCCTCACCGAGGCACACCGCTACTTCCTGGGCACCGACGACGACGGCGTCAGCTACTTCGCCCTTCAGAAGGACGCGCTGCCCGGCCGTATCGACCAGTCGGCGCGGGCGGCGGGCCTGCGCGAGGCGGGCCTGCTGCTGTCGCCCCGGGACGTGGGCCTGATGGTGCACGCGGTCGCCCTGGAGAACTGGCAGCGCCTGCACCGCTTCTGCTCCCGCTGCGGCGAGCGCACGGTGATCGCCGCGGCCGGCCACATCCGCCGCTGCCCCGCCTGCGGCGCCGAGCACTACCCGCGTACCGACCCCGCCGTGATCATGGCCGTCACCGACGAGGAGGACCGCATCCTGCTCGGCCGCCAGGTCCACTGGCCCGAGGGGCGCTTCTCCACGCTCGCCGGCTTCGTGGAGCCTGGGGAGTCCATCGAGCAGTCGGTGCGCCGCGAGGTCTTCGAGGAGGCCGGCATCACCGTCGGCCACGTCGAGTACGTCGCCAGCCAGCCCTGGCCCTTCCCGTCCAGCCTCATGCTGGGCTTCATGGCCCGCGCCACCTCGACCGAGATCAACGTCGACGGCGACGAGATCCACGAGGCACGCTGGTTCTCCCGCGAGGAACTGCGCGCGGCCTTCGAGTCCGAAGAGGTGCTGCCGCCGTACGGCATCTCGATCGCGGCCCGACTGATCGAGCTCTGGTACGGCAAGCCGCTGCCGACGCGGACCTTCGTCTGAGGCGAACGGGGGCGCGGATGACGGTTCGCGGATGACCGACCCGTACTGGAACCACAACGTCCACTACCACCCCGTGGTGGTGGACGCCGTGCCCGACCGCTGCCACGCGGCCCTTGACATCGGCTGTGGGGACGGCCTGCTCGCCCGCAAGCTGGCGAGCAGGGCCGGATCGGTGACGGGCGTGGACCGCTCGCCGCAGATGATCCGGCTCGCCCGCGCGGACGTGCCGGAGAACGTCACCTTCATGGAGGCGGACTACCTCGACGGAACCCTGCTCGGCGAGGGCACGTACGACTTCGTCAGCGCGGTCGCCGTGGTCCATCACACGGAGTTCGAGGACGCCGTGGGACGGCTGGTGAGCCTGCTGGCACCCGGCGGCCGACTGGTGATCGTCGGCCTGGCGTACAACCGGACGTTCCTGGACCGGGTGATCAGTGGCTGCGGGCTGCCCGTGAGCCGCTTCCTGGCGCGACGGCACGGCGGGAAACTCGCACCCGTCGGCATGCCCATGGAGGACTCGGCCATGTGCTGGGCAGAGGCCCGCGAGGCCGTCCGGCGCCTGCTGCCGGGCGCCCGGTTCCGGCGACGGCTCCTGTGGCGCTACGTGGTCGTGTGGGACAAACCGGTCGCGTGAGGCGACGGACAAAGCTGAGGCGGACGACAAAGAAGGCGGCCCTCGACATCAGGGGCCGCCTTCCGCGGAGTCGCGTCCGGAGCGTCGGTCAGGCGCCGATCTTCTGCTTGACCTGGGCCAGTGAAGGGTTCGTCAGCGTCGAACCGTCGGCGAACAAAACCGTGGGGACCGTCTGGTTCCCGCCATTCGCCTTCTCGACGAACGCCGCGGAATCCGGGTCCAGCTCGATGTTGACCTCGTTGTACGCGATGCCCTCGCGGTCCATCTGGCTCTTCAGCCGACGGCAGTAACCGCACCAGGTGGTGCTGTACATCGTCACGGTGCCCGACATTCTCTCGCGCTCCTCAACAGCTCAGGGAATAGGTCCTCGCAGTGGAGGGAACGTACGCGACGCACCCGCCATTCCCGCCGGGGGTATCCCGCGGCACGTGACGCCTGCCGCATTAGTACGACTGCGGGGGCCTCCCTGTGGACAACCGACTCACCCGTCTCCGGCGACCTGGCAGCATGGCCGTGTGACAGCAGCAACGCACTCCTCCCTCTTCCCGCAGGTACCGGACTCGGCCGACGCGGTGCTCGACGGGCTCGACCCCGAGCAACGCGAGGTGGCCACCGCCCTGCGCGGCCCGGTGTGCGTGCTGGCGGGCGCCGGTACGGGCAAGACACGGGCGATCACCCACCGCATCGCCTACGGGGTGCGCGCCGGGCTCCTGCAGTCCTCCACCGTGCTGGCCGTCACCTTCACCAACCGCGCCGCGGGCGAGATGCGCGGCCGGCTGCGCCAGCTCGGGGCCACCGGAGTCCAGGCCCGTACGTTCCACTCGGCCGCCCTGCGCCAGCTCCAGTACTTCTGGCCGAAAGCGATCGGTGGCGGCATGCCCCGGCTCGTCGACCGCAAGATCCAGCTCGTCGCCGACGCGGCGGCCGCCTGCCGCATCCGCCTCGACCGCGGCGAACTGCGGGACGTCACCGGCGAGATCGAGTGGTCCAAGGTCACCCAGACCGTGCCCTCCGACTACGCGGCCGCGGCGGCCAAGGCGGGCCGCGACGTCCCCCGCGCCCCCGCCGAGATCGCCCAGCTCTACGCCGCCTACGAGGACGTCAAGCGTGACCGCGGGGTCATCGACTTCGAGGACGTCCTGCTGCTCACCGTCGCCGTGCTCCAGGACCGGCACGACATCGCCGAACAGGTCCGCTCGCAGTACCAGCACTTCGTGGTCGACGAGTACCAGGACGTCAGCCCGCTCCAGCAGCGCCTCCTGGAGCTGTGGCTGGGCGACCGCGACAGCCTGTGCGTCGTCGGTGACGCCAGCCAGACGATCTACTCCTTCACCGGAGCCACACCGGACCACCTGCTCGACTTCCGCACCCGCCACCCCGGCGCCACCGTCGTCAAGCTCGTCCGCGACTACCGCTCCACCCCGCAGGTGGTCCATCTCGCCAACGGCCTGCTCTCCCAGGCCCGCGGCCGTGCCGCCGACCATCGGCTGGAGCTGATCTCCCAGCGGGCCGCGGGCCCCGAACCCGTCTACGTCGAGTACACCGACGAGCCCGCCGAGGCGGAGGGCGCCGCCCGCCGCATCCGCGACCTCATGGACGCGGGCGTCCCGGCCAGCGAGATCGCGATCCTGGTCCGTACGAACTCGCAGTCCGAGACCTACGAACAGGCCCTCGCCGACGCCGGAGTCCCCTACCAACTGCGCGGCGCCGAGCGGTTCTTCGACCGCCCCGAGGTCCGCAAGGCCGGCATCGCCCTGCGCGGGGCGGCCCGTTTCGGCGGCAACGACTCCCTCCTCGACGATGTCGTCGACCTGCCTTCCCAGGTCCGTGCCGTCCTCTCCGGCGAGGGCTGGACCACCGAGCCCCCGGCCGGCTCCGGCGCCGTCAGAGAGCGCTGGGAGTCGCTGGCGGCCCTGGTCAATCTCGCCCAGGACTTCGCCGCGGCGAGACCCGGAGCCACCCTCGCCGACCTGGTCGCCGAACTCGACGAGCGGGCGAACGCCCAGCACGCCCCCACGGTCCAGGGCGTCACCCTCGCCTCCCTGCACTCGGCCAAGGGCCTGGAGTGGGACGTCGTCTTCCTGGTCGGTGTCGCCGAGGGCATGATGCCCATCACCTACGCGAAGACCGACGAACAGATCGAGGAGGAGCGCCGCCTCCTCTACGTCGGAGTCACCCGCGCCAGAGAGCGGCTGCACGTCTCCTGGGCCCTCTCCCGCTCACCGGGCGGACGCCCCAGCCGCCGCCCCAGCCGTTTCCTGAACGGCCTGCGCCCCGGCTCGACCGGCACCGCGGGCAGACCCGGCACGGTCGCTCCTGGCGGCATCGAGCGCGGTTACACGGGCACCGGCCCCAAAGCCGTACCGCGTCGGGCGCAACGCACCGTGGCCCGCTGCCGGGTCTGCGGCCGCACCCTCACCGAGGCCGGCGAGATGAAGCTGATGCGCTGCGAGGACTGCCCCTCGGACATGGACGAGGGCCTCTACGAGCGGTTGCGCGAGTGGCGGGAGGTCCAGGCGCAGCGCAGCGGTCAGCCCGCCTTCTGCGTCTTCACGGACAAGACGCTGATGGCGATCGCCGAGACCGTCCCCGACGACGAGGGCGAACTCGCCCGGATCCCCGGCGTCGGTGTCCGCAAGCTCAACCGCTACGGGGCCGATGTCCTGGCCATCTGCTGCGGTCAGGAGCCTGTGGAGGGTGGCGCGGGGGACTGATTCAAACTCGTCGAAAAAATAGTTTGCGCATGCCCCAGCAATCCCCATAGGTTCTTAGACACGGGAACAGGGGGCCTTCTCGAAGGCCCTGATCCCGTGCTGTACTTGCATATCCGAAGGACCGGTCTCATCCCCGGTCCCCCGAGACGCCGAGAGGAGGCGATTCCAGTGATCAGCATCAACACCAGCTCCGCCAGCACCGTGAAAATGACCGATCCCTCGGTCGTCTCCCTGTGCATGCTCGGCGTTTCGACCCTGGGCACCGGTCTGTCCGGCATTTCTGCCGCCCGTCCGGCGTCCGCCCTGTCTCTCGCGGTCCTTCCCGTCCGTGAGCGCAATGAGCGACCGACCAAGGCACTGGAAGCAGTAGGAGCACAGGCGCAGGCCTATGCCTTCGCGCCCGGTGCCGGAAGCCGGAAGCAGACGACGCAGCACCACCAGATGTGGGCCTTCCGTGGGCCAGAACCCTGGAGTGATCCAGCCTGATCGATCAGGCCGGCGCCTTCAGGGCCGCGGAACCCCATCCGGGATCCGCGGCCCTTCTGTTTTCCCCGAACGGGGACGACGGAGCGAAGGGGCCTCGGGACAAGAAAAGAACCCGGTACCAAGCCGACAACCGGCCCAACAGGGCCGGACCGACCAGACGAGGAAGAACAACCGTGCAACTCGAAGCGCACGCCCCGTCCGTACCGCCTTCCGAAACGATCCCCCCGCCCGGCCTCACGGAGGACTCCACCTTGACTCCGCTCACTACGCTCACCGCGCTCGACGACGCCATCGAGAACCTGGGCGTGCCCGTCCCCTGCCGTTCCTACGACCCGGAGGTCTTCTTCGCCGAGTCGCCGGCCGATGTCGAGTACGCCAAGTCCCTCTGCCGCACCTGCCCGCTGATCGAGGCCTGCCTCGCCGGCGCCAAGGAGCGGCGTGAGCCCTGGGGCGTCTGGGGTGGCGAGCTCTTCGTCCAGGGTGTCGTCGTGGCCCGCAAGCGGCCGCGTGGCCGTCCGCGCAAGAACCCGGTCACGGCATGAACACCACCCTCGGAACGATCGACCGCCCCCTCACGCACGACCCCAAGAAGCAGGCCCCGATGAAGCCGTCCACTCCCAGCGAGCCCGCGGGCTCCGCGATCCCAGACTTCACCACTCCGGGTGCGACCGAGTCGCGCCAGAACAGGACCCGAGAGATGCAACTCATCCCAGAAGCCATGGCCCGTGCGCATATGCACGAGCGACTGCGGGAGGCCGAGCGGGACCGGCAGGCGCTGCGCCTGCTGGCCGCCCGCCGGATGCAGCGCAAGGCCGAGCGTGCCTCGATGCGCGCCCGCCGTGCGCTCGCCATGGCCCTCATGCAGTAACCGATCACACCTGAAGCGGTGGCCTCCCGACCCGGGAGGCGAAAGCTCCCCGCGGGGCCGGTCCGTCCGAACGGACCGGCCCCGCGGTGCGTTCTGCCCGCCGATCCCCGGCCGCGGCGCTATCGTCGCGGCGTGACGAGTCCTCCCGGAGGCAGCGACAGCGGCGCCTCCACCGCGGAGCCGCAGCCCCTCGTGTGCGCCCGCTGCGGCACCCGGTCCGAAGGCCCACAGCCCACCTGGACCTGCTCCGTGGAGAACGGAACCCGCAGCTACCTCTGTGACGCCTGCGCCAGGGAGAACCTCAGGGCGATCGAAGGACGGCTGGACTCGGCCTGGTGGTAGGCCGCACTCGCGCCACCACCTGATCGCCTCGCGCCGCCACCGAACCGACCCGCGCCGTCCGCGACCCGACTCACGCCTCCGCCGCGGGTTCCTCCCCGTCCAGGTACTCCTCGTAATCCTCCGGATCCTCCGGCACGAACCCCGGGAGCCACTCCTCCAGCTCCTCGCGCAGCCGCACCGTCGCGCCCAACTGGCACAGGACGCCGATTGTGCTCAATGTCACTCGGTGTATCAGGAGATACGCCGGGGGCAGATTGAGCTGCTTGCCCAACTGGTGGGCGGGGGAGCGGGGGTCGGCGATACGGGCGGCCTGGCTGCGCATCCAGCCGCGGCTGAAGGTGAACGCGTCGACCTGGGCCGGCTCGATGATCGGGACCAGGTAGTCGAGGACGGCGTCGGGGTCCAGCTCTATCGATTCCTTGACGAAGCCCTCCGTGCGCAACAGCTCGTAGACCGCCTCGGCATCGCCGTCGAGCGTCATGCGCAGGGATTCCCCGATGGTTGCCGGCAGACCACCGGGAAGGCGGTCGACCGTGCCGAAGTCCAGGACGCCCAGACGCCAGTCGCCCTTGCCGTCCGGATCGGCGGGCAGCAGCCGGAAGTTCCCCGGATGCGGATCCGCGTGGAGCAGGCCGGTGCGGGCCGGGCCGGAGAAGAGGAAGCGGGCCAGGAGCTGGCCTGCCCGGTCGCGCTGCTCCTGGGTGCCGTCGGCGATCACCTCCGACAGCGGGATCCCGTCGATCCACTCCGTGACCAGGACCTGCTCGCACTGGTGGACCACGGCGGGCACCATGACATCCGGGTCGCCCTCGAACTCCTCCGCGTGCGCCCGCTGGGCCTGCGCCTCCAGGCCGTAGTCCAGCTCCTCGGAGACCCGGTCGCGGAGTTCGGCGATGAGAGGCTTGATGTCCATCCCGGGGATGAGGGGGCCCAACAGGCGGGCGAAACGGCTCAGTTGGGTCAGGTCGGACAGAAGCGCTTCGCCGGCGCCCGGGTACTGCACCTTGACCGCGACCTCGCGGCCGTCGTGCCACACCGCCCGGTGCACCTGGCCGATCGACGCGGCGGCCGAGGGCTTGTCCTCGAACTCCAGGAACAACGTGCGCCAGTCCGCGCCGAGCCGCTCCTCCAGCACCCCGTGCACGGTGCGCGTCGGCATCGGCGGCGCCGCCTCCTGGAGCTTGGTCAGCGCGGCACGGTAGGGACCGGCGACCTCCTCGGGCAGCGCCGACTCGAAGACGGACAGCGCCTGCCCGAACTTCATCGCACCGCCCTTGAGCTCGCCGAGCACCTTGAACAGCTGCTCCGCCGTGCGCTGTTGCAGCTCGCGGCCGACGATCTCCGCGGACTCGCCCACGATCCGTTTCCCGAGCCCCCACGTCGCTCTCCCGGCGAAGCCGAGCGGGAGCGCGGCGAGCTTGGCGGTGCGGGTGACCGCCTTGCGGGGAAGATCAGACATGCGCCCTCCAAGTCCCGGCCGGCCGGGCCGAGTCTGCCTTACGGCGCACGTCCCTCGACGGCCGGTCCCCTCCCATTGTCGCGTGTCGATCCTCGTCCGTAGAGGTGTGTGCCTCCTTACCTTTCTTCGTACCCTTCTCCGCGGCGCCGCACGGGCAGGCGGAATGCGCCCAGACCGGCCGCGCGTGCCAGTGCAGACCCGGCAGCGAGACCTCCCACCGCGCGCCCGCGCTGGACGGCGACTGCCCGTCCAGGAAGGCGAGCGCGTGCGCCGCAGCCAGTCCGGCGACGGTCGTGGCCAGCGTCAGGTCGCAGGGCCGGACCTGTGGCTGCTTCCCGGAGCGCCACTGCGCGACCAGCCGGGGCCAGGTCGGGTCCCGGTCGGTGCGCGCGTGGTGCAGACAGCCCGCGCAGGACGTCTCGCCGGGCAGGACCAGTGGGCCCACGACTCCCGTGCCCTCCACGACACCGGCGTACAGATGAGGGGTTCCCGAGACGATCAGGCCGGTGGCGGCGGCCGGGTCGGGCGCGTGCACGGCGACATCGTCGCGCGGGGCGAGGATCACCAGGGAGAAACCGGGGTCGCTCTCCTCCGCCGTGGCCTGCGAGGTCCGGCGCGGTGGGCGGTCCGGTGCCGCCCGCCGTACCGCGCGCCGCGCCGCCTCGTCCCTGCGCTCGCCGACCGCCTCTGCGGGCAGCCCGCCCGGAGCGACGTCCCAGGGCTCGGTGTGACCGCCGTCGCGCACATCGACCTCGCCGACCCCCGCGCCCGACAACAGCGCGGCCAGCACCGCGCCCACCCGGCCCGCGCCTCTCACCTGGACGCGCAGTTCGCGACGCGCCGCCAGACGGCCCATCGACTCGCCCGGCTCGCCGGTGATCAGGGAGAGCGAGGCGAGGTCCGGGCGCAGCCGGTCGAGGACGTCCTTCTTCGCGCGGAGGGCGTCGGCAGCGGGCCCGCCGCCCTTCGCGTCGTCGAGCAGGCCCGCGTGCGTCAGCCCCTCCACCAAGCGGTCGACATGGTCCTCGGGCAGGTCCATCCGGTGCCCCTCCTCGCGCAGGAGGGGCAGTCCGCGGGTGCCGTTGAGCAGGTCCAGGAAACTGCCCGTCGCCGTGTCCATCGGGCCCAGAGTCATCGCGTGCGCCGGTGTCATCCCGAACTGCACGGTGTTGAGATCACGCCAGCCGCGCCGCAGCGCGGGCTTCACCATCGGATGCATGACAGGCCCCCGTAGCCCTAGGAAGTACGTCCCGTGTGCCGGCCGAACCGGTCCGGGCTCCGCCTGCGATGCCAGCCTGCCCGGCCCGGGCGTCGGGCGCCGAAAGTTGTCCACAGGCGGGGGGTATTCGTCGTACAAATTAAACGCTCGGTGGGGGATCGACACCGAACCGTCCCAGGGACGGGACTTCCCGCGTGTGCAGAGGGTAACGTCGTGGCGTGCCCGCCGACCCACTGCACAGCGCCGGAAAACCACAGCGCAGTACGACGAGCCAGCCGCCAAGCGGCTCGGGGGCGAGCGCGATCGAGGTCCGCAGGAGCGCGCGTCGGCGCAGAACGGTCTCCGCGTACCGCGAGGGCGATCGCACCGTCGTGCTGATCCCCGCCCGTATGTCCGAGGCGGAGGAGAAGCGCTGGGTCACCGTCATGCTCGACAAGCTGGCCGCCCAGGAAAGCAAACGCGTGCTCGGCGACGCGGAGCTGTCCGAGCGCGCCGAGCGACTGTCGGCCCAGTACTTCGACGGCCGTGCCCGGCCCACCTCGGTGCGCTGGGTCACCAACCAGAACACGCGCTGGGGCTCCTGTACCCCTTCCGAGGGCAGCATCCGCCTCTCCCACCGGCTGCAGGGCATGCCCGAGTACGTCGTCGACTACGTGCTGCTGCACGAGCTGGCGCATCTCCTGGTGCCCGGACACGGACCGCGTTTCTGGCGGCTCCTGGAGGCCTATCCGCGCACCGAGCGGGCCAAGGGCTACCTCGAAGGCGTGGTCGCGGCCGAGCGGCTGCCCCATCCCCCGGGCACCCGCGACGAATGACGGCCCCTTGTGGGGGATTGTGTACCGGGTCTGTACCGACATCCTCCGGTGTCCGAGATTGCCGTTAGCCTGACGCGACGCACTCGCATTCGGGATGGGGGACGGTCGTTACGCATGGCCAGGGAATTCCAACGCGGCCACAAGGCCAAGATCAGTGACCTCACCGCGGGCACGGATCTGTACGTAGGTGTGCAGATCACGGGCCCCGGACTGACGTTCGACATCAGCTGCTTCGGTCTCGACGCCGAGGAGCGGCTCTCGGACGACCGGTACTTCGTGTTCTTCAACCAGCCGAAGTCCCCCGAGGAGTCCATCCAGCTCCTGGGTGCCCAGGCGGGCGACTCGGAGTCCTTCCGGGTCACGCTCGACAAGATCCCGCCGCAGATCCACAAGCTGGCGTTCACGGCGACGCTCGACGGCGCAGGGCAGATGTCGCAGATCGCCCCCGGGTACGTCCGGATCGTCGCGGGCGGCGAGGAAGTGGCCCGCTACTCGTTCAACGGTTCGGAGTTCACCACCGAGCGGGCGGTGATGCTGGGTGACTTCTACCTGAAGGACGTCTGGCGGTTCGCCGCCGTCGGCAAGTTCTTCAGCAGCGCTTCGAGGCCACCGTCGAAGCCCTGGCCGACGGCGGCGAACCGCCAGACGTCCT
>NZ_JAENRY010000810.1 GCF_016612545.1 Streptomyces sp. MBT65
AGGCGGGCGAAGGACGGGAGCGGCCGGGCCGTACCGCGGAGCCGACCGCCGAGGAGGACGAGGACGAAAGCGGCGGAGGGGGTGGGGACGAAGGTGGCGGCGATGAAACGGGCGGGCCGAAGGCCGACGGCGACGCCAGCCGCTCGGACACTCCCGCGCCCGCCGACTCCGCGTCGTCCTCCCAGGAGGCCGTACCCGTGCCCTCCTCGCCGCCGCTCCAGCCCGTGCACCGGACCGTCACCCACGCCGAGGACCCCGCCGAGCCCGTGCTGCGGATCCTGCCGCTGGGCAGCGGTCTGATCCTCATCGGTCTCGGCCTGGGTCTCGCCTTCATCGGCCTGCGGGTGCGTCGGA
>NZ_JAENRY010000811.1 GCF_016612545.1 Streptomyces sp. MBT65
CCGCGCGGGCCGCCTCCGTGATCGCGGCCGCCGCCCGGGCCGGCACCGTGCCCAGGCGGGCCTGCGCACGGGCCAGGGCCGCCTCCGCGTCCAGCATCGCCTGCAGCCACGCACCGTCGCCGACGGCCGCCTCGGCCGGGGTGCCCGCCCGCACCGGGGACAGCAGCCCGGCGTCCAGATGGGCGGACAGGGCGGCAGGCGGCGAGGACGGCGCGGGCGGCGGGAACTGCCGGGAGTGCGGGGAGTGCCGGGGGGAGGTCATGCGTCCGCCTTCGCGCTCGGGGCCGTGACCGGGGCCGTAACGGGGCTCGGGGGCACGGGAGTTGCTCCCGCCCAGGCCGGCCGGCGCCAGGG
>NZ_JAENRY010000812.1 GCF_016612545.1 Streptomyces sp. MBT65
GGTGTGGGTGGTGGCGCCGGTGCGGGTGATGGGGGACGGCGATTGCGGTGGAGGCTTCCGGGCGGTGGGTCGGGGCGGGGTCGCTGAGGTGCGGCTCGGATGGGCGGGATGCGAGATGCGGGGCTGGTCCCGCGGGTGTGGTTGGTGGCGCCGACGCATGTGATGCGGGCCTGGCGACGGTGGCGGAGCCTTCCGGGCACGGGGCACGGGCAGCACGCACCGGGCGGCTGACGGTCGGCGGCGGCCAGTGGGCAACGGCCGGCGGGGCGGCACGGCCTCGACGGCGATGCCGGTGCCGCTGGTCCGCGCTGGCGATGGCAACCGTGCGGCGAGCCGGGCCAGAGCGAGCCCGGCCAGCCGAACCAGCCGGGCAACCGGGGGCAGCCGGGCAACCCGGGTCCGGAACCGGTGGCGGTGATGCCGACGTCATCCGTAACAGCCCGCGTGGTGGAACCGTCTTCAGGACGCTTTAGCATGGTCGCTCTGACGATGGAGCAACGGGGACGGGGACGGGGAAGCGACGTGGGGGACCAGACACAGCCGGACGCCGGCGCGGGTGCGGGCGCGAGCAGCGACCCGTGGGCACCGCCGGAGAGCAGGACGTCGCTGGAGAAGGGCGCCCCGTCGCCCGCCCCCGGCAGCCAGTCCCACCCGCAGG
>NZ_JAENRY010000813.1 GCF_016612545.1 Streptomyces sp. MBT65
TTGCTGGATGCGATGCGCGACGCGTGGATCTCCGATCTGCGGCGGGACGGGAAGTCGGAGGAGTCCATCGCGAAGCGGGTGCGGCGCGGAGACGTGTTGCGGGGGGCGCCGTATCTGGTGGTTCCGTGTCTCGTCATGGACGGGGCGCACACGTATGGGGATGCCCGTCGGGACGGGGCGGAGCGGGAGATGTTCGTGGTGGCCGCGGGGGCCGGCGTGCAGAACTTCCTCGTGGCACTGGCCGGGGAGCGGTTGGGATCGGCGTGGGTGTCTTCGACGATGTTCTGCCGGGACGTCGTGCGGGAGGTGTTGGGGTTGCCGAAGGGGTGGGATCCGATGGGGGCGGTGGC
>NZ_JAENRY010000814.1 GCF_016612545.1 Streptomyces sp. MBT65
CCCCTCCAACGCCGCCGCACACGCAAGATCCACATGCCGCAACCCGCCCAACTCCAGCCGCACCACCCGGTCGTACGGCAACGCCTCCAACGCGTCCAACAGCTTCGGCAACCGCAGAAACGTCGCATGCCCCAGCACCCGTACGACGATCCCCGCGTCCCCGAGATCCTCCGCCTCCACCTGCACATGACTGATGTCCCACGCGGTCTTCGCCACGGCCAACGCCAGCCCGACCAGCACCCCCTCGAACAGATTCCCCACCACGATCGCCACCGCGGTCACCCCGAGCACGACGACCTCACCCCGATGCCCGTCCCACAACCCCCGCACCTGCCGCACCGGCAC
>NZ_JAENRY010000815.1 GCF_016612545.1 Streptomyces sp. MBT65
TCCTCCGATCGCGCGTCCCACGCCCCCGCGCTGCCGGGTGTTCCGGGGCGGTCGAGTTCGCCGAGGCCGGTCATCGGGCTGTCTCCGTCGTCGGCGAGGGGGTGGTGGCGCGTACCGGGGCTTCCGTCGCCCAGGTGGGGCCGCCGCGGGCCACGACGCGGGCCATGGGGCCGGTCCAGCGGCCGGGGACGTGGGACTCGGCGGGGGCCGCGAAGGGGAGGGGTTCGCCTGCCTCGTTCAGGACGACCCGGCGTACCGGGGAGTGCGAGACGACCTCCAGGTAAATGCCGTGAAATGCCGCGATGTTCTGCTCGACGGTGAACAGTTCGAGTGCGCGGGCGC
>NZ_JAENRY010000816.1 GCF_016612545.1 Streptomyces sp. MBT65
CCCCCGGAGAGCCCGTCACTCGCGTGGCCCCCGCGAAGGCGCCTCCCGCCCCCGGCGACCGTAAGGATGCGGGCATGGGTATACGCATGCTCCATCGCCGGACGGGCCGGGCGCGGACTCAGACGCAGGCAGCGGGCGCCGCTGCCGCGCAGGGCACGCCCCGCCCACCGGCTCCGGCCTTCGCGGCCGACGCAAGCACCGCCCGCATCCCCGCCGACCTCGCCATGGCCGTCCGGCACACTGCCGCAGGCCTCCGGCACCGCCTCACGTTCCGTGACGACACGGCCGTAGACCCCCGAGAACAAGCCAGACACCCCCAGGGCCCCGCCACCACCCCCACC
>NZ_JAENRY010000817.1 GCF_016612545.1 Streptomyces sp. MBT65
GAGGGTGTGGGCGCGGCGGAAGTGCGGGCGCGGGAGGGGGAGTTGGACGGCTCGACGGTCTCGGACATCATCTTCACGTCGGGGACGACGGGCCGCCCCAAGGGCGCGGTGATCACGCACGCGCAGACACTGCGGGGCTACGAGATCTGGAGCGACCTGGCGGGGCTGCGGCAGGGCGACCGCTATCTGATCGTGAACCCCTTCTTCCACACCTTCGGCTACAAGGCGGGCGTGATCGCCTCGCTGATGCGGGGCGCGACGATGATCCCGCAGCCGGTGTTCAACGTCGACACGGTGCTCGCGAACATCGCGGCGGAGCGGGTGTCGGTCCTCCCCGGCC
>NZ_JAENRY010000818.1 GCF_016612545.1 Streptomyces sp. MBT65
CCCCCGGGCGGCGGCTCCTCCCGCCCCATCGCGATCCGTCCCGCCCGAGCCCCCGCCTCCGACAACGGCAACCGCACCGTCGTCAGCGAAGGCACCGCGTCCACGCTGAACGGCAGGTCGTCGAAGCCGGCGACCGAGACCTCGTCCGGGATGCGCAGACCGGACTCGCGCAGGGCCGCGCACGCCCCCACCGCGACGGAGTCGTTCGCCGCGACCACGGCGGTCAACGACGGGTCCCTGCGCAGGAGTTCGAGCGTGGCCTCGTAGCCCGACCGCCGGTCGTAGCGGCCGTGCACGGTCCAGCGGGGATCCTCGGCGATGCCGTGCGCGGCCA
>NZ_JAENRY010000819.1 GCF_016612545.1 Streptomyces sp. MBT65
ACCCGCCCCTGCTCCCGTACCTGCCCCTGCCCCTGTGCCTGACCCTGCCCCTGTTGTTTCCTCCCCCCGGGCCGCCGGGCGCGGAGCGTGAACGGAGATGACCACGATGGACGCGATTCCCCTGGTGCACGCGAGCCTGGGCGAGCGGGAACTGGCCGCCGTCGCCGAGGTGTTCGCCTCCGGCTGGCCGGCCGGGCAGGGACCCAGGGGCAAGGCGCTGGAGGCCCGGCTGGCGGCGGAGTACGCCGTCGGTGACGCGGTCGCGGTGAGCAACTGCGGCGCCGCCCTGCACCTGGCGATGCTCGCCCTGGGGGTGGCGCCGACGTGCGCCCC
>NZ_JAENRY010000081.1 GCF_016612545.1 Streptomyces sp. MBT65
GGTCGCGCGAGGTGCACGAACAGGTGCGGGTGGGCGCGGAGTTGGAGGTGCGGGGGCCGCGCAATCGGTTCCCGCTCGTCGAGGCGCCCGCGTATGTCTTCGTGGCCGGCGGGATCGGGATCACGCCCATCCTGTCGATGCTGCGGGCGCTCCCCGAGGGCGCCGACTGGCGGCTGCTGTACGCCGGCCGGACGCGGGAGTCGATGCCGTTCCTGGCGGAGATCGAGGAACTCGGCGCGGGCCGGGTGAGTGTCGTGGCCGGACTGCCCGATCTGGACGGGGAGTTGACGGACGTACCGGAGGAAGCAGTGGTCTACTGCTGCGGTCCGGAGGGGCTCATGGCGGCCGTCGCGGAACGCTTCCCGGACGTCCTCCTCGAGCGCTTCGCGCCCCGGTCGGCCTCGGGCGGCGAGGCCTTCGAGCTCGAACTCCGGCGCAGCGGACGGACGTTGACCGTGCCCGCCGACTCCACCGTGCTCGCCGCCGTCCGCTCGGAGCTGCCGAACACCCTCTACTCCTGCGAACAGGGTTTCTGCGGAACCTGCCAACAGCGGGTACTGGAAGGGGAGGTGGAGCATCGGGACGAGTTGCTGACCGATGGGGAGCGTGCCGACTCGATGTTGATCTGCGTGTCCCGGGCCCGAAGTGGGCGTCTGGTGTTGGATCTGTGATGGGGTGATGTGAACAACCCTGGTCGGACCCGTCCGTTCGGGGCCCGAACAGATCGGTAAGGTGTTCGCATGAGTACCGGGGTTCGCCGCAGGATGGGAGTCGAGGAACGGCGACAGCAGTTGATCGGCGTCGCTCTCGACCTGTTCAGCCATCGCTCGCCCGACGAGGTCTCCATCGACGAGATAGCCGCGGCCGCGGGCATCTCCCGGCCGCTGGTCTACCACTACTTTCCCGGCAAACTCAGCCTGTACGAGGCCGCGTTGCAGCGCGCCTCGGACGATCTCGCCGGGCGGTTCGTGGTCGCCGAGGAGGGCTCGCTGGGGGGACGGCTGCTGCGTGTGATGGGCCGGTTCTTCGACTTCGTGGACGACCACGGACCCGGCTTCGCGGCGCTGATGCGCGGCGGTCCGGCGGTCGGCTCGTCCACCACCAACGCGCTCGTGGACGGGGTGCGGCACGCCGCGTACCTTCAGATCCTCTCCCATATGAAGGTCGAACAGCCGCCCGCCCGGCTGGAGTTGATGATCCGCTCCTGGATCTCGCTGGTCGAGTCGACGGCCCTGATCTGGCTGGACGGCCGACGCATCCCGCGCGCCGAACTGGAACGCCAACTCGTCCACGACTTCGGGGCGTTGGCGGCGGTGAGCGCCGCGTACGACGACGAACTGGCCGCGCTGCTGCGCGAGTCCCTCCGCAACGAGCCGGGCGACGGGCCGTTCACCGACCTCGTCGTCCGGCTCATCGCCCTGGCGTCGTAGAACAGGCCCTGGCGGAACAGGCCCCTAGCGCTCGAACTTCCGGTAGGACGCGTCGAGTTCACGTACCTCGGCGGAGGCGTGCAGCACCGAGCCGTCCTCGTCGATGTACTCGCGGAGGAGGTCCAGCACCCGCTCGGTCAGCTTGGCCTTGGTCTCCTCGGTGCGTCCGGCGAGCAGGCCGATGGTGACATGGACGACGGTGTGGCCCAGCTCGTCGAGACCCTCGTACCCGAAGGCCGTGTTCTCGCTCGGGCGGAACTGGGTCTTGCACGCCTCCGGCTTCGCCGCGGCGATCTCGACGACCGCCTCGTGCAGCGCGCGGGCGAAGCCGTCCTGGTCGATGGAGATCGTGTGGGAGTGGTCGACGGTGATCTGCGGCATGGGAAGACTCCTGTTCTAAGCCAACAACTCGCTGCTCACCCTAGGACCTATCCGCAACGCCAGCATCGCGATGTCGTCGTCCCGGTCGACGCCGAAGCAGTCGAGGAGGGTGTCGCACAGGGCGTCCAGACCCGGCAGCGCGCCCGAGGAGGCCGCGCGGAGCTGTTCCATCGACACGGAGATGTCCGTGCCGCGGGTCTCGATCAGGCCGTCGGTGATCATGAGAAGCCGGTCGGTGGGTTCGAGGAACAGTTCGGTGGGCGGCGGATGCGACAGGCCCACGCCGAGCAGCGGGCCGGCCGCCTTGGCGTAGTCCGCGCTGCCGTTGTCCCGGACGATCAGCGGCGGGATGTGCCCCGAGTTGGAGATGAGGGTGCGCCCGGTGTCCGGGTCGACCAGGGCCAGGCAGACGGTGGCCGTGGTCTCCGGGTGGTAGTGCTGGAGCATCCGGTCCAGCCGCTCGGCGAGGACGCTGGGGTCGCTCTCGTCCACGCAGTAGGCGCGCAGTGCGTGCCGTATCTCCACCATCACGGTCGCCGCCTCCAGCGAGTGCCCGACGACGTCACCGACGGCGAACAGCACTCCCTTGACGGTCTTCAGGACGGCGTAGAAGTCGCCGCCGATCTCGGTGTCCTGGGACGCGGGCACATACCGTACGACGACGTCGACGCCCGGGAGGTCGGGCAGCTTGTCCGGCTTGGGCAGGAAGCTGCGCTGGAGGGTGAGGGCGACATGCCGCTCGACCTGGTACATCAGGAGGGGTTCGGCGGCGAGCGCGGTGGCCTGGGCGAGTTGCGCGAGCAACGCCCCCGCCTCGGGGCCGACCCGGCGCAGGCCGCGCGTGGGGGCGGCGAGGCAGACCGGGGCCCGGCCCTCCTGGGTGAGGACCAGCGCGAGGCGGGCGTCGTGTTCCACACCGGGCCGGAAGTAGCCGGTGGGCCACAGCGGCGCGGGCACGGTGGTGATCTGCACCCCGGACTGGCCCTGCGAGAGCCGCCGCAGCAGCCGGGCCACGGCCCGGTCGGCGCCCGGGTCCGGCAGCGCGACCGAGGTGCGCTCCCGGGGCAGGCCGCGGTAGAGCTGGTCGTCCCGGTCGAGGACGAACACGGCGGCGGGGGTGTTGGTGAGCCGTGCGGTGCCGTCGGCGGCGACCTCGACGAGTTCCTGGAGGGAGCGCGCGGCCTGGATGGTGACGATCATCTCGGACAGCAGGGTCAGCCGCCGGACCAGCGCCCGGTCGTCGGCCCGCAGCCGCGCGGCGCGCACCGCCGCCCGGACGGCCGCCTCGATCTCCTCGGGCTCCGCGGGCACGGTCAGATAGGCCTCGTCGCCCGCGTCGAGCGCCGGGCAGCGGTCGCTCGGCGGGACGGCGAGCGCGGAGACGTGCACGACGGGCAGGCCCGCCATGCGCGGCCGCTCCTTGAGCAGCCGGCACAGTTCGAACCCGCTCATGTCCGGCAGGTTCACGTCGATCAGGGCCACGTCGGGCAGGTTCCCCTTGCGCAGCCGTACGTCCAGCTCGGTGAGCGCCTCTTCGCCGCTGCCGACCGCGAGGACCCGATGACCGGCGCGGCTCAGCACGCTCTCGAACGCGAACCGACTGGCGGGCTCGTCGTCCACGACCAGCACGGTCGCATGCGTCAGTTTGCCGTTGGCGTCCATTTGTCAGACCTGGCCCTTTGACACACCGGTGGGGCAGGCCGGTGTCCGCAGCCTGCCCCCCTACGGTAATGCGCTTTCAGGGTGTCCGGGTGAATACCGCGACAGTACGTGCGGGAACGGCGAAGGTCCCGGTCCCCTTCGCGTACGAGGCCGCCTTCACGGTGGCGTCCGCGCCCCCGGCCTGCACCGGGTGCAGCCGGTAACCGGTACCGGCCAGCGCGCCCACCCGCTGCTCCTGAACGCTCGGCGTCGCGTTGAACACGACCACGAGATCACCGAGCTCCATGGTGATCACCCCGGGCGTCTCGTCCGCCCCGGACAGCGGGAACGACAGCTTCGCCTGCACCTGCCCGGCCGTGCCGAGCGAGAACACGGGTTCCGTCGTACGGATCTTCAGCAGCTCCTGATAGGCGGCCGAGGCCCCCTCGATCTGCCCGCACCCGACCTCGACCGACGTCAACAGCCCTTTCGCGTGTGCCCACTTGGACGCGTTGTCGGCCGCCATCGGCAGCCCCCGCCCGAAGCCGTTGCCGTCGGCGCAGTTCCAGTGGATCGCGTTGAACCAGTCGCCGCTGTCGAAGGAGTTGCGGTCCAGGGACTTGGAGCGCAGCAGGTCGGTACCGGCCTGGGAGAGGGACGGCCCCTGCGACAGGGCGGCGGTGGCCATGGCGAGGACCTGCATCCGGGCCCGGTCGGCGGCGCTGGTCCCGGCGGGCAGCTTGTACGTCAGCGCGTCGAACAGCGACTCGTTGTCGTGCGCGTCGACGTAGGCGAGGGCGTCGCCGGGCGCGTCCGCGTATCCGGCGGGAGCGCCGTTGTAGTCGATCTCGGCGCCGGTGACGTCCTTCCCGTCGGTGTCGGTGAAGCGGTACGCGGCGAGGTTGCCGCTCAGGCCGACCTTGATGAGGTCCTGGTAGTGCAGGAGGCGCGCCTTCTGCTCGGCCGAAGTTCCGTTCGCCGTAGAGGAGTTGGGGTCGGTGTAGAGCCCGGAGGCGAAGCCCTGGACACCCGGGTCCGCGTCGAAGGGGCTGCCGCCGCGCACCGCGTCACGGGCCCGGTCGGAGAAGGTCGCGATACCCGTGCCGGCCATGTTCTTCTGCGTGGCCTGCACGAAACGGGCGTCGTCGGCGACCTCGCCGAAGTTCCAGCCCTCGCCGTACATGATGATCTTCTTGCCGTCGACCCCGTCCTTGGCGAGCGTCAGCGCGTCCAACGCCTTGCGTACGGCGAGGATGTTGGCCTTCGGCTGGTGCCCCATGAGGTCGAAGCGGAAGCCGTCGACCTTGTACTCCTTGGCCCAGGTGACCACGGAGTCGACGACGAGCTTGCCCATCATGGCGTTCTCGGTGGCCGTGTTGGCACAGCAGGTGGAGGTGGCCACGCTGCCGTCGGCCAACAGCCGCTGGTAGTAACCGGGCACGATCTTGTCGAGCACCGAGTAGTCCGCCTGACCGCTGGCCGCCGTGTGGTTGTAGACCACGTCCATGACGACCCGAAGCCCGTCCTCGTTCAGCGACTTGACCATCTTGCGGAACTCGACGGTACGGCCTGTGCCGTCCGGATCGGTCGCGTACGAACCTTCCGGAACCGTGAAGTGGTAAGGGTCGTAACCCCAGTTGTAGGCGTCCTTCGCGGCGACGGCCGCCACGCACGCCTGCTGCCGCTCCGAGTCGGCGGCGTAGGAGGCGAGATCGCAGTCGGTGGTGGACTGCTCGGACTTCTTCTCGGGGATGGTGGCGATGTCGAACGCGGGCAGCAGATGCACGTACGAGGTCCCGGACTCGGCCAACTCCCGCAGATGTTTGGACCCGTCGCTGTTCTTGTCGGTGAAGGCGAGGTAGGTCCCCTGGTCCTTCGCGGGGACGGTCTTGTCGGCGACGGAGAAGTCGCGGATGTGCAGCTCCTGGATCTCGGCGTCCTTCAGCGGCACGGCCTTGGGCTTCTTGAGGCTCGACCAGCCGCTCGGGGCAAGGGACTTGGCGTCGAGGTCGACGACGAGGCTCTGCTTCGAGTCGGTGGTGAGGGCGACGGAGTAGGGGTCGGTGACCTCGTTGGTGACAAGCTTCCGGACGGTCGGCGCCCACACCTTCACGACGTACCGGTACGGCTTGTCCGTCCAGGAGGCCAAACCGGTGACGGACCAGACGCCGGTGGTGGCGTCACGGCTCATCTTCTTGAGCGAGCCGTCGAGTTCGAGGGACACGTTCTGCGCGGTCGGCGCCCAAACGGCCAGCGTGGGACGGCCGTTGTGGAAGGTCGGGCCCAGGTCGGCCTTGGCGGCGGCGCCGTACACGTCGTCGAGCACACCGGCGATCTGCACGCCGGTCGCGGCCAACACGGCCCCTTTGACGGCCCGTTGGGAGGCGACGAGCTGCCCGGTCAGGGCTTCTCGCACCCGGCTTCGGTCACGCGGATCGACGGACCAGGCCGTGTAGTCCTTCAGATAGGGGAACTTGGCCTTCTGGGCATCGGTGAGCGTGGTCTTGCCCAGCCGCAGCCACCGCTCGTCGTCGCTCGTCAGCGTGCGGTCCTTCACGGCGATCGAACCGTCGTGGGAGTACAGGAGTTGGGTGGAGGCGGCCGCGTCCGAGCCGTTGAAGGCGACCGTGTTCCGGTCGATCCAGACCGCCTTGGAGGTCGTCAGGTCGAGCGCCGCCGCGCTGCCGGCGGGCTGTGGCAGGAGGTACTTCTCCTGACCGTTCAGCAGCCACACCTCGTAACCGTTGGACTTGAGGTCGAGCGACTGGTCGGCGGAGAGGTCCTTCTCGTCGCCCTTGTGGAGGATGTAACTGAGGCTGGTGGCACCGGAGTTGAGCGGCACCTCGAAGACGGCGCCATAGGCGTCGGTCTTCACCGGCTGCAACGGGCTCGACCAGTCCGTGGGGCTCGCGGCACCCGTCCAGACGTGCAGTCCCCAACCGGTGTAGTCGCCGTCGGCGCGGTGGTAGTGGATGACGGCCTTGGTGGTGTCCTGCGCCGGGTAGGACGGGCGTTCCGTCTGTACGGCGTCCTTGCCCTGCTCGATCCAGACCTCGCCGGTCTTGGTGACATCGATCGAACGGTCGGCGGCCACGTCCTTGTTGCCGTCCTTGTCGATGACGAGGAAGCCGACGTTCGTCGCACCGGGCTTCAACTTGACGTAGGCGAAGGCGCCGTAGGCATCGCGCCCGACGAACGGGTGACTGGCCGGCCAGGTCGTCGCCTCGCCGTCGGCGAGGTCGCCCCAGGCGTACAGGCCCCAGTTGTCGTAGTCGCCGTCGGTGCGCTTGTAGTGGACGACCGCGTAGTCGCGGGAGGAGGCGGTGGGAGTCTCTGCGGCGGGCGGGGTCCCGGTGGCGGAGGCGGCTGTCGCGCTCACCGTGCGCCCGGCGGAGTCGACCACAACTGCCTTGTACCGCAGGGTGGTTCCGGGCGCCACGCCTTTCCCGATGGTCTGCGTGACCTTGTACGGGGCGTGGTCGGCGGAACCCAGCGTCCGCCACGCGCCGTTGCCGGTCTGGGCGGCGAAGACGACCCGGTTGAGCTGACCGCCGGTGACGTCGGCGCTCACCTCGACGGTGCCGGTGGCGCCCGCGTCCGGGGCCTTGAGGGTGATCGACGGCTTGGTGACGGGCTTGGCGAGGGTGCCGGCCGCCTTGAGCACGATGGCGGATCCGGCCGGGACGGTGACGGTCACCTTGTTGTCGGCACCGCTCGTCACGGTGGCCGAACTCCCGTAGATCCCCCGGTACTTCATGTCCGGCGAACCGGTCGTGAAGGTCACCGTCCTGGCCGTGTCGGCGTTGTTGAGGGCGACGACGTACTCGGCGCCGCCACTGGTCCGGGTGAAGGCGTAGACACCGGCGCCGTCGGCCGCGTAGCGCTCGGTCTGCACTCCGTCTGTCAGTGCCGGGTTGTCCTTGCGCAGCTCGGAGAGGGCGGCGATCTGCTTGTACAGCGGGGCAGTTGGGTCGTAGGCGTCGGTGGCGGCCGTGCGATCGGTGCCGATCTCGTCGTCGTCGAGATAGTCGGCGACCTTCG
This sequence comes from Streptomyces sp. MBT65, assembly GCF_016612545.1. Classification (GTDB taxonomy): domain Bacteria; phylum Actinomycetota; class Actinomycetes; order Streptomycetales; family Streptomycetaceae; genus Streptomyces. The sequence goes on from NZ_JAENRY010000081.1 coordinate 7,494, forward strand.
ACGCGAACATCGTCTGGCGGGCGTCCTTGTCGCCGCCGGAGCCGGTGAAGCCCTGTTCGTCGCCGTAGTAGACGACGGGGTTGCCGCGGCTGAGGAACATCAGCTCGTTGGCGAGCCTGTCCTTGGCGAGGAGTTGGGCGTCGGTGGCCTTCGGGTTGTCCTGGTTCAGGAAGTAGCCGATACGGCCCATGTCGTGGTTGCCGAGAAAGGTGACCTGCTCGTACGCGTTCGCCTTGTCGGTCGTGTACTTGTAGTCGTCGCCGAAGACACTCGCGAGCTTCTGCGCGCTGCCGCCCTGGGAGGCGTAGGCGCGGGCCGCGTCCTGGAAGGGGAAGTCCAGCGTGGCGTCCAGGCGGCCCTGGGTGACGTACGGCGAAGTGACGGACGTGTCGGCGGAGTAGACCTCACCGAACATGAAGAAGTTCCTACGGCCGTGCGCGGCGGCGTACTTGTCGAGGGCCGTCGCCCACTGGGTCCAGAAGTCCATGTCGACGTGCTTGACGGTGTCGATGCGGAAGCCGTCGACGTCGAAGTCGCGCACCCACTTCTCGTAGATCTTCTCCATGCCGCTGACGACCTCGGGACGTTCGGTCCACAGGTCGTCGAGGCCGGAGAAGTCGCCGTAGGTGGCGTTCTCGCCGACGTAGGTCGAGTCGCCGCGATTGTGGTACATCGTCGGGTCGTTGAGCCAGGCCGGGACCTTCACGTTCGCCTTGTCGGCGGGGACGGTGGGGGTCTTCGGGAAGGAGGAGGTGGAGACGGCGGGGAAGGTCTTCCTGCCGTCCGCGTAGTCGGCGTCGTCGAAGGGCTGCCCGTCCTTCGTCAGGTACGGGAAGGCACCCTTGGAGAGGTAGTCGTAGGACTTGCCCTCGTAGTCGACGACGTCGGCGGTGTGGTTGGTGATGACGTCGAAGAAGACCTTCATGCCCTTGGCGTGGGCCTTGGAGATGAGGGTCGCCAGGTCCTTGTTGGTGCCGAAGTGCGGGTCGACCTGGGTGAAGTCCGTTATCCAGTAACCGTGGTAGCCGGCGGAGGCGTCGCTGCCCGTCCCCTGCACGGGCTGGTTCTTGAAGATCGGGGCCATCCAGATGGCGGTGGTGCCGAGGCCCTTGATGTAGTCGAGCTTCTTTGTCAGGCCCTTGAGGTCGCCGCCCTGGTAGAAGCCCTTGTCGGTCGGGTCGTAGCCGGTGCTGAGCCGTGAACCGGTCAGCCCGCCACGGTCGTTGGCGGTGTCGCCGTTGGCGAACCGGTCCGGCATCACGAAGTAGAACTGCTCACGGGTGTCGTCGTGCCGCGCGGGCGTGGCGGCCAGCTTCGCGTCGGACGGGGGTGCGGGCGGGGTCGCGGCGTGGGCGACGAGGGGCTGTACGAATGCCGCGACGAGTGCGGCGACGACCACGCCCGCGAGCCTTCCTCGTAGCGCGGTGCGGCGTGTCCGGGACGCCGGCCATCTCGGTATCACAGGCGTGAACTCCTCGCGATTACGGCTCAGTTCGGGTCCGACCCCGGCGAGACGGTATCGCTGACGCAAGGGTTGCAGCAAGACTTCTGAAAGTCACAGAAAGAACTTTCAACCGCAACCTTGACGTGCCCTTCTCAACTGGCCCACGCTCACCAGTTGTTGAAACCCGAATCCCCCCTTTCGGAGCCGCTCATGAGCAGATACCGAACACCGGGAACCATCAGGCGCGCGGCCAGTACCGTGGCCGCCGGGGCCCTCGCCCTGGCGGGCGTGGTCGCCCTCCCCGCCGCCACCGCCCACGCGGACGCCTCCGCCAAGGGCGACGTCATCGCCAACCTCTGGGAATGGAACTGGGACTCCATCGCCTCGGAGTGCACGAACGTCCTGGGACCGGCCGGCTACGGCGCGGTCCAGGTGGCACCGCCCGCCGAGTCGCTCAAGCAGACCAACTACTACTGGTGGGACGTCTACCAGCCGTACTCGTACAACCTGAACAGCCGTTTCGGTACGGCGGCCCAGTTCGCGAGCATGGTGAGCGCGTGCCACACGGCGGGCGTCAAGGTGTACACGGACGCGGTGATCAACCACACCGCGGCGCAGACCGGCACCGGCTACAACGGCACGACGATCACCAGCAAGTACGACACCCCCGACTGGGACCCGGGCGACTACCACACGTCCGCGGACTGCCCCACCTCCGACCTCACCATCCAGGACTACTCGAACCTGACCCAGGTCCAGAACTGCGAACTCCTGGGCCTGCCCGACCTGAAGACCGGCTCGGACTCGGTCCGCGCGGGCATCGCGAACTTCCTCAACAAGCAACTCGCCCTCGGTGTCGACGGGTTCAGGGTCGACGCGGCCAAGCACATCCCCGAGACCGACATGGCGGCGATCGAGGGCAAGCTGACGAGCACGACGGCGGGTGCGGCGCCGTACGTCTTCCAGGAGATCTACCCCGGCTCGACGCCACAGCCGAGCGACTACTACGCCTCGGGCGACGTCCTCGACTTCACGTACGCGAGCAGGATGAAGTCGGCCTTCCAGGGCAACGTGAGCGACCTGTCCTCCCTGGAGAGCAGCGGCATCCTCCCGGCCGCCGACTCGGTGTCCTTCGTGACCAACCACGACACCGAACGCAACGGCCTGCACATGAGCTACAAGGACGGCGACACCTACAAGCTCGCCAACCTCTTCCAGCTCGCCTACAAGTGGTCCACGCCGACGGTGTACGCCAGTTGGGAGTGGACGCAGAGCGATCAGGCCCCGCCGAACTCCTCCGGCTTCGTCAGCAACACCGACTGCTCCAGCGGCAGTTGGTACTGCCTGGACCGGGACACCGGGGTCGTGGGCATGGTGGCCTGGCACAACGCGGTGGACACGGCGGCCGTCTCCAACTGGCAGACCAAGTCGTCGAGCGTGATCGGCTTCGGCCGCAGCGGAGCGGGCTTCTTCGCGCTCAACAACGGTTCCTCGGCGGCGACTTACTCCTTCACTACGGGGATGGCCGACGGCACGTACAAGAACGTGGTGGACGGCGGCGCCTCGACCGTGACGGTCTCGGGCGGCAGCGCGTCCCTCACCATCCCGGCGAAGAGCGCGATCGCCTTCTACAACTCGTCCTACACCTGCACGGTCGGCTGTGACGACACCGGCGGGGGCGGTTCGTCCGGCTCCACGGTGACCGCCACCTTCAACGAGTACGCGTCCACCACGTCCGGCACGAGCGTCTACGTCGTCGGCTCCATCGACGCGCTGGGCGGCTGGGACACCTCGAAGGCGGTCGCGCTGTCGTCGTCCGGCTACCCGGTCTGGTCCGGGGCGGTGAGCGTGCCGACCAACACGTCCTTCGCCTTCAAGTACATCAAGAAGGACTCGTCCGGAAACGTCACCTGGGAGTCGAACGCCAACAGGGCCGCCACGACGACGGCTTCGGCGGTCTCGCTCAACAACTCCTGGAACGTGGCCGACGCGGATGCCACCGACGTGACCTTCAACGAGTACGCGACGACCACCCTCGGCACCAACGTCTACGTCGTCGGCTCGATCGCCTCGCTCGGCTCCTGGAACACGAGCGACGCGATCCCGCTGTCCTCGGCGTCGTACCCGACCTGGAGCAAGCTGGTCATCGTCCCCAAGAGCACGACCTTCGCGTACAAATACATCAAGAAGGACAGCTCAGGGACAGTGACCTGGGAGTCCGGGACGAACCGCTCGTACACGACGGGCACCTCGTCCGGCTACACGGCGAGCGACACCTGGAAGTAGCTCCTTCTCGATTCCCTGCTCATTTCTCCGAACAAATCCGCGGTGGCGCGCATCGGACTCAGTGCACGACACCAAAGGAGGGCGCGGGGCGCACACAGCGGCCCGCGCCGCGGAGCAGGAGTGGGAGCACGATCACCGTGAACGAGCAGCAGAACACCACCGACCAGGTCGCCACCGCCAAGCCCCGGCACCGCGCCGACCGCCGCTTCGGCCGTACGGTGGTCGGTCTGGCCGCCGTCGCCGGGCTGGGGCTGGCGGGCTGGGCGACCACCGCCAACGCCGCGACCTCCGGCACCACCAGCGCCGCGAAGGCGACGCCGACCTGTTCCGCCGCCGCGCTCAAGGCCACGTTCGGCCGCGGGCTCGCCGGTGGCATGAACCACCAGGGTGTCGTCATCACCCTGCGCAACCTCAGCGGCAAGACCTGCGCGCTGCGCGGCTACCCGGGCCTGGGGCTGGAGAACTCCGCGCACAAGAAGCTCACGACCCACACCACCTGGGGCAACACCTGGTACGCGCACAACCCCGGCAAGAAGACCCTCACCCTCAAGGACGGCCAGAGCGCCGAGGCCGTCATCGCCTGGACCCACGCCAACACCGGCACGTCGGGCGCGGTCCGCGCCGCCTACCTGGAGATCACCCCGCCCGCCTCCACCCAGCACAAGACGCTGGCCTTCCCCCAGTGGGTCGACCACGGCGACCTCTCCGTGACCGCGCTGGCCAGGCACATCACCGTCAGCTCCTGACCTGGCACAGCGCGGGACACGGCGGCCGCCTCAGCTCAGCAGGACGTCTTGCCCGTGTAGATCGCCAGTGCCGTGTTGGAGCCCAGGGTGGCCGTGAACTGCCCGCTGGAGTTCACGGTCACCGTCGTGTTGTTCTGGACGTTGCAGTACGTGCCCGCCGCCATCGACGTCTGGTACGTCTGCGTCAGCGAGTACGACTCGTGGTTGATCGCCACGTAGCCCTTGCTGCCGCGGCCGAAGGCGATCGCGTCGTTGCCGTCGTCCCACCAGTTGGTGAGGGACTGGCCGCTCGTGGTGTTGCGGAAGGCGACCATGGACTTGATCTCCGGCCAGGCGTGCTGGCACTTCCAGCCGTCCTGCCAACAGGCCGTCACCGAGCCCCCGTTGGGCGGGCCGGCGTCCGTGTCCGACCATTCGTAGCCGGAGTTGATGTCCGGGGCGCCGTAGGGGTACGCGAGCATGAAGACGTTCGCCAGGGTGTAGTTGGCGCCGTCCTTGTAGTTGAGAGTGCTGCCGTTGCGCTCCGTGTCGTGGTTGTCGACGAAGACTCCCGCCACCGAGCTGCTCAGGTAGCCCCAGCCCTCGCCGTAGTTCTTCAGGTAGGCGAGGTTCTCGTTGTTGAAGACGCGCTTGAGGTCGTAGGCGTAGCGGAACTCCTGGACGTCGCCGTTCCCGGTGTACTCGGTGGGCTGGACGGCCTCGCCGGAGCCGTAGATGACCTCCTGCTTCCAGTACACGGAGGGGTTCGACAGGCGGGACTTGATGTTCGCGAGGTCGGTCGCCGGGATGTGCTTGGCCGCGTCGATGCGGAAGCCGTCGGCGCCGTAGCCGAGGAGGGTGTTCATGTAGCCCGCGATGGTGGACCGGACGTACTCCTCGCCCGTGTCCAGGTCGGCCAGGCCGACCAGTTCGCAGTTCTGGACGTTGGCACGGTTGGTGTAGTCGCCGACCAGGGACGTGCAGTCGTCCATGTCGTACGAGGAGTACAGGCCGGGGTAGTTGTACTTCGTGTACGACGAACCGCCGGTGCCGGTGCCGCTGCCCGCCGACATGTGGTTGACGACCGTGTCGACGACGACCTTCACGCCCGCCGCGTGGCAGGTGCTGATCATGTTCTGGAAGGCGGTCGCGTCGCCGAGCCGCCCGGCGATCCTGTAACTCACCGGCTGGTACGACGTCCACCACTGCGAGCCCTGTATGTGCTCGGCGGGCGGGGAGACCTGGACGTAGCCGTAACCGGCCGGGCCGAGGGTGTTGGTGCACTCCTTGGCGACCGAGGCGAAGTTCCACTCGAAGAGGACGGCGGTGACGTCCTTGGTGCCGGGTGGGGAGGCATGTGCGGTGCCGGGTACCAGGAGGGCCGTCGCGGCGGCGAGGGCGAAGGCTCCTGCAAGTGATCTGCTGCTGTTGGCCATGTGGGGTTCCTTCTCCGTTGAAGGCACTCGGGCGCTTGAAGGTTCTTGCTGAAACTTCTTGGAAACCTTGCGGTCGCCCAGATGTTAAAGGCCCGCCGCCCAAAAGGGCAGCGGGCCGTGTGAAGTTGCTGCAAGAACTTACGGGGTGGTGGTCCACCACACTGTCGTGTCGGCGGGCAGCTTCGCCTCGCCGGCCGTCTCGGTCACCTCACCGCTGGCGAGCAGAAGGCGGCCGTACGCCTTCGTCGTCACGGACTCCCCGCTCGTGTTGGCCACGCACACGAACTCCCCGCGCCGGAAGGCGAGTACGCCCTCGGGCGCCCGCAGCCACTCCACCGAGTCGCCCGCGCCCAGGTCGAGTTGGGCGCGGCGGGCGGCGAGCGCTGCCCGGTACAGCTCCAGCGTGGAGCCGGCCGCCCCGGTCTGCGCCTCGATGCTCAACTCGCCCCAGCCGTCCGGCTGCGGCAGCCAACTGCCCCCGCTTCCGAAGCCGTACGACGATCCCTCGCGCGTCCACGGGATCGGCACCCGGCACCCGTCCCGGAAGCCGTCCTGGCCCGCGCCCCGGAAGTAGGCGGGGTCCTGGCGGACCTCGTCCGGGAGGTCCACGACATCCGGCAGGCCGAGTTCCTCGCCCTGGTAGATGTACGCCGAGCCGGGCAGCGCCAGCATCAGCAGCGAGGCCGCGCGGGCCCGGCGCAGGCCCAGCTCCCGGTCGCCCGCCAGGCGGATCTGGGTGCCGAGGCCGGGCGGGTTGGCGAAGCGGGTGGCGTGCCGGGTGACGTCGTGGTTGGAGAGGACCCAGGTGGCGGGGGCGCCGACCGGGCGCATGGCCTCCAGGGTGCGGTCGATGACCGTACGGAGTTCCGCCGCGTCCCAATCCGTCGCCAGGTACTGGAAGTTGAAGGCCTGGTGGAGTTCGTCCGGGCGGACGTAGTTCGCGGTGCGCTCGACCGTGGGGGTCCATGCCTCGGCGACGAAGATGCGCTCGCCCGCGTACTCGTCGAGGACCGTGCGCCACTGGCGGTACACGTCGTGCACGCCGTCCTGGTCGAAGAACGGCATGACATCGTTGCCCAGCAGCTTGAGTTGGTCGTGCGAGCCGAGGTCGGGCAGGCCCGCCGCCTTCACCAGGCCGTGCGCCACGTCGATACGGAAACCGTCGACCCCGATGTCCAGCCAGAAGCGCAGGATCGAGCGGAACTCGTCGCCCACCGCCGGGTGTTCCCAGTTGAAGTCGGGCTGCTCCGGCGCGAAGAGGTGCAGGTACCACTCCCCCGCCGAGCCGTCCGGTTCGGTGACCCGCGTCCAGGCCGGGCCGCCGAAGATGGACTCCCAGTCGTTGGGCGGGAGTTCGCCGTGCTCGCCCTTTCCGGGGCGGAAGTGGTAGCGCTCGCGCGACGGTGAGCCGGGGCCCTCCCGCAACGCCCGCTTGAACCACTCGTGTTGGTCCGAGGAGTGGTTGGGGACCAGGTCGACGATGATGCGCAGACCGAGTCCGTGGGCGTCCCGGATCAGCGCGTCGGCGTCGAGCAGGTTGCCGAACATGGGGTCCACGGCACGGTAGTCGGCGACGTCGTAGCCGGCGTCCGCCTGCGGGGAGGCGTAGAACGGGCTGAGCCAGACGGCGTCGATGCCGAGGTCGCGCAGATACGGGAGGCGGGCGCGGACGCCCTCCAGGTCGCCCATGCCGTCGCCGTTGCTGTCGGCGAAGCTGCGGGGGTAGACCTGGTAGATCACGGCGTCCCGCCACCAGTCGCCGCGCCGGTCGCCGCGCTTGGCTCGAGCGGGGTTCTGCGGTGCGGGGGCGATGGCCGAGTGCTGCTGGGTCATGGCGTCCTTGGTACGTAACGGGGTTCTGGTCATGGGGAGTTGGGGGCGAGGCGGCCGTGATGTCAGCGGGGTCGGATGGACGTCACGGCCGCCTCGGGTCTCTTGTCGGGTGCGGCTGGGTGGGGGCTGGGCGCGCCCACGCGGCGGAGCCGCACATCGACACGGCCCCGCGCCCTGTGGGGCGCCCCAGTCACCGGCGTATCAACCCTTGGTGCCGCCTGCCGTGAGGCCGGTGACGAGGTTCTTCTGCACCAGATAGAAGAACGCGGCCACCGGTATCGCGATCAGCACCGCCGTCGCGGCCATCAGGTTGCGCTGCGCGTCGTGCTCGCTCACGAACGTCTGCAACCCGACCGCGAACGTGTACTTCGTGTCGGACAGCATGAACGTGGACGCGAACGCGACCTCGCCGAAAGCCGTGAGGAAGCTGTAGAACGCGGCGACCGCCAGGCCCGGCTTGGCGAGCGGCAGGATCAGTCGCAGGAACGTGCCGAAGGGGTTCAGCCCGTCGACGCGTCCCGCCTCGTCGATCTCGAACGGGATCGTGTCGAAGTAGCCCTTCAGCAGCCATGCGCAGTAGGGCACCGCGGTCGAGCAGTAGACGAGGATGAGACCAAGGTAGCTGTCGATGAGCTGGAGGTCCGCCAGAATCTGGTACATCGGCACGATGAGTACCGCTATCGGGAACATCTGGGTGACCAGCAGCACCCACATGAACTTCCGGTAGCCGGGGAAGCGCATCCGCGAGACGGCGTAGCCGGTGCTGGCCGCGATCGTCACGCCGATGACCGTGGTGCCCAGCGAGACGATCAGCGAACTCTTCAACCAGTCGAAGAACCCGGTGTGTTGGAGCACGAACGAGTAGTTGTCGAACGTCATCTTCTTCCAGATGCCGGCCGGGTGGAGATAGTCGTCCGAGTCCGGGCCGAGCGAGAGGAAGACCAGCCAGGCGATCGGGAAGAGGGCGACCAGGCTCGCGACGATCAGGAAGCCGTGCGAGGCGAGGGCGCCGGAGCGGCTCAACTCGCCCCGGCGGCGCGTCCGTCGGGGCGGGGTGTCGGTCGTGCTGCTCATGGGGGCTCCTGTCTCAGATCGCGAGCTGTTGGTCATTGCGGTTCAGCCAGCGGCGGTAGAAGGAGGTGAAGACGATCAGGATGGCCAGCAGCAGGATGCCGTAGGCGGCCGACTGGGCGAATTCGCGCGGCTGTTGGCCGAAGCCGAGGTAGTACGACCAGGTGACGAGGATCGAGGCGTCGGGGGCCGTGTTGCCGAACAGCAGGAAGATGACGGCGAACTGGTTGAAGGTCCAGATGACGCCGAGGAGCACGACGGTGGAGCTGACCGACCTCAGGCCCGGCAGGGTGACGTAGCGGAAGCGCTGCCAGGGGCTCGCGCCGTCCATCTCGGCGGCCTCGTAGAGCGAGGCGTCGATGGACTGGAGTCCGCCGAGCATCGAGACCATCATGAACGGCACACCGCACCAGGTGTTGACCATGATCGCGGCGGTCCGCTGCCAGAACGTGCTCTCCAGCCAGTCGGGTTGGGGCAGGTGCAGGGAGTGCAGCGCGGTGTTGATGATGCCGCCGTCGGCGAGCATGAACCGCCAGCCGAAGACCGTGACGAAGGTGGGGACGGCCCACGGCAGGATCAGGATCAGCCGGTACAGCGTGCGCCCGCGCAGCTTCTGGTTGAGCAGCAGGGCGAGGGCGAGACCGATCGTGTAGTGCAGGGTGACGCAGATCGCGGTCCACACGATCGTCCAGATGAAGTGCGACCAGAAGCGGTCGTACGACGTCGGGCCGAACAGGATGTCCTTGTAGTTGTCGAGCCCGATGAACTTGTAGGTGGCGTCGATGTGGTTGACGCCGATCGTGCGCGCGGTGTTGAGGCTGTTGGCGTCGGTGAGCGTCAAGTACAGGCCGTACACCAGGGGGTAGAGCACGAGGACGCCGAGCACGACGACCACGGGGATGATCATCGCGTACGCGTACCAGTGCTTCTGGTAGCCGTGCCTGAGGCGCCTGCCCGGGCCGGGGCGGGGTGCGCGGTCACCGTGGCGCTTGCCGGTCGCGCGGTCGATGGCGACTGTCATGGTTGGTTCGACACCTTCTGCGAGTTCAGGGGTTGGGCCTGCGCGCAGGCCGATGGCCGCCGGATCCGTCCCCCGGGTACTTCTCCGCGGATCCGACGGCCACTCGGGGCTACTTGCTGAAGTCCGGGACCAGCTTGGCGATCGCCAGCTCGGCGTTGCTCAGGCCCTTGTCGAGGGACTCCTTGCCACCGGCGACCTTGGGCAGCTCGGTGTCCAGCGGACCCCACAGCGAGCTGTACTCGGCGAGCGCCGGGCGCGGCTGGGCGGCGCCGAGGACGCTCTGGTAGCCGGCGATGCCCGGGTCGGCCTTGACGGCCGCGGTGTAGGCGTCGTCGCGGGTCGGCAGCGTCGAGTTCTTCAGCGCGATCGTCGACTGGGAGGCCGCGGAGGTCATGAAGTTGACGAACTTCAGGGCCGCCTTCTGGTGCGCGGCGTCCGAGCCGGCGTAGACCGAGAGGTTGTGACCGCCGGTCGGGGCACCGGACTTGCCGGTGGAGCCGGCCGGGATCTGCGCGATGCCGAGGTTGGACTTGTCCGTGAAGGCCGAGCCCTTGTAGAAGTTCGTGATCTCCCACGGGCCCTGGATGATCGCGGCGACCTTGCCGGTGACGAACGCGTCCTGGATGTGGGCGTAGGCGTCGGCGGTGGTGTCGGCCTTGTGCAGGCCGGTGCCGGAGAAGAGGCTCAGCCAGGTGCCGTAGGCCTTCTTCGCGGCGGCGGAGTCCACGGTGATCTTCTTCGCGGAGGCGTCGACGGTGTCGGTGCCCTCGCCGTAGAGGAAGGTCTGCGCGTAGTAGGCCTGGGTGGAGCCCCAGTAGCCGTCGACCTTGGCCTTCGCCTTGATCTTCGCCGCGTCGGTCTTCAACTCGTCCCAGGTGGTGGGCGCCTGGGTGATCCCGGCCTTCGCGAAGAGTGCCTTGTTGTAGACGAGGGCGAGGGTGTCGGTGACCAGCGGCACGCCGTACGTCTTGCCGTCGTACTGGGCCTGTGTGATCAGGTTCGACTTGAACTTGGCCTGGTCCGCGAGGGCTTCGGTGCCGTCGAGCGGCAGGAAGTAGCCCTTCTTCGCGAAGGCGGGGGTCCAGCCGACCTCCGAACGCAGCACGTCCGGGGCGCCCTTGGAGCCGGCGGCGGTGTCGAACTTGTTCTGCGCCTGGTCGAAGGGCACGTTGACGTACTTGACCTTGACGTTCTTGTTGGCCGCCTCGAACTTGGCGACCAGGGCCTTGTACGTGGGTGCCTCATTGGTGGCGTTGGAGGTGTCCCACCAGGTGATGGTGACCGGCCCGTCCGACTTGCCGCTGTCACTGTCACTGCCGCCGCAGGCCGTCGCCGCGAGGGCGAGGGACGCCACCAGCGCGGTGGCCGCTATGCCACGCCGCATGAGTTCTCCTTGAGGGTGAAAGCCCGTGAGGTGCAGGGCAGCGGTCCCGTCCGCCGCCCTGTCGACTTGCCGACTGCGCCGTTGCGTCCGCCGGGCGTCGCCGAACGTAACAGCGATGTAAGCGTTGCGAAAGTCCTTGCTGCAAAAAACTGCAAGACGGACCGAGAGTTACCCGCCCGTGACCTCTCCTCGACCCCCGCGAAACCCATGCCTGGCGCGGCTGAGCGGGCCAGGGGACACTTGTGCAAGACTCTGCAAGCTCTTGCCGCACGCCGTACGCCGACCTGAAGCCGGCCAGACCACAAGGGATCGCGATGACGCAGCAACCCGCAGCGCGCCGACGGCCGGTACAGTCCACTCCCGTGACCACACGGCTTGCCGACATCGCCGCCCAGGCGGGGGTGAGCGAAGCGACCGTCAGCCGCGTCCTCAACGGCAAGCCGGGCGTCGCCGCCACCACCCGTCAGTCCGTCCTCGCCGCGCTCGACGTGCTCGGCTACGAACGTCCGGTACGGCTGCGGCAGCGCAGCGAGGGCCTGGTGGGCCTGATAACACCGGAGTTGGAGAACCCGATATTCCCCGCCCTGGCACAGGTCATCGGCCAGGCGCTGACCCGGCAGGGCTACACCCCGGTGCTCGCCACCCAGACCCCGGGCGGGTCCACGGAGGACGAGCTGACCGAGATGCTGGTCGACCGCGGGGTCGCCGGCATCATCTTCGTCTCCGGACTGCACGCGGACACCTCCGCCGACATGCAGCGCTACGAGCAACTCCGGGCGCAGGGCGTGCCGTTCGTGCTCGTGGACGGCTTCTCGCCCAAGGTGCAGGCGCCGTTCATCTCCCCCGACGACCGTGCGGCGATGACCCTCGCGGTCACCCACCTCGTCTCGCTCGGTCACACCCGCATCGGTCTGGCGCTGGGGCCGAAGCGCTTCGTCCCCGTACAGCGCAAGATCGAGGGCTTCGTCCGCGCGATGCAGGACCAACTGGCCCTGACCGCCGCCGATGTGGAGACCCGGCTCGTCCAGCACTCGCTGTACACGCTGGAGGGCGGGCAGGCCGCGGCCGCCGCGCTGATCGACCGCGACTGCACGGCGGTGGTGTGCGCGAGCGACATGATGGCGCTCGGCGCGATACGGGCGGCCCGGCAGCGGGGTCTTCAGGTGCCCACGGACGTCTCGGTGGTCGGCTTCGACGACTCCCCCCTGATCGCCTTCACCGACCCACCGCTGACCACGATCCGCAAGCCGGTGCCGGCGATGGGACAGGCCGCGGTGCGGACCTTGCTGGAGGAGATCGGCGGGACGCCCGCGCCGCACAGCGAGTTCGTGTTCATGCCGGAGCTGGTGGTGCGCGGTTCGACGGCTTCGGCACCCGGGGACCGCAAGCGCCCCTGATTCGCCCCTATCGTCCTCAAGGGGGAGGAAACGCGGCCCCGTCCCGTGCGCTGGTAGTAGTTCGGGGACTCTTCTCGTCGTAGAACATGCGAGCCGGACCCGACCAAGGGATGATCGGTCGCGGAAGCCTTTTCTGGCAGACTTTGTGTCTATGGGTGAGACCACCGTGACGACATTGGAAGGCCGTGAAGAAGCCGTTCCGAGCCCCGTCGCGGACGCCGCGGGGCAGCGTTTTCTGCGCCGGTTGCGGACGCCGCGCCGGCCTCGGCTGTGGTTCGAGATCCTGCTGATCGCGGTGAGTTACTGGACGTACTCACAGATCCGCAACGCGGTGCCGGAACAGAAGAGCGCGGCGCTGCGGAACGCCGACTGGATCTGGCGCGTCGAGGGGCATCTCGGCATCGCCGTCGAGCAGTCGGTCAACCACGCCGTGAACTCGGTGACTTGGCTGATCGTCGGCATGAACTACTACTACGCGACACTGCACTTCGTGGTGACGCTGGGTGTCCTGGTGTGGCTGTTCCGCAGTCATCCGGGCAGATACGCGGCGGCGCGCACGGTGCTCTTCGCGACGACGGCCGTGGCCCTGGTCGGCTACTACTTCTTCCCGCTGGCCCCGCCCCGGCTGATGACCGGCGGCCACTTCGTCGACACGGTCATGGTCCACCAGACCTGGGGTTCGATGGCGTCGGGCGACCTGAAGCACGTGTCGAACCAGTACGCCGCGATGCCGTCCATGCACATCGGCTGGTCCCTGTGGTGCGGCCTGACGATCTTCGCCCTGGCGAAACTCCCCTGGGTCCGCATCCTGGGCCTCCTCTATCCGGCGGCGACCCTGATGGTCATCGTCTCCACGGCCAACCACTTCTGGCTCGACGCGGTCGGCGGCATGCTCTGCCTGGCCTTCGGCTTCGCGGTCTCCCGCCTCTGGTACGGCGCCTTCCCGTACGCCCTGCCGCGCACGGTGGCGGTACGGCAGGCGGACGGCCTCTGGCTGCCGACCAAGGCCTGAACGCTCCGCCGGCGGTGTCGACATGCGATGCCGCCGCGGAGCCATGGGCCGCGAACCACGATGCGCCGCGGGGCCGCGACGTGCCGTCGTTCCGCTGCCGCGCCGTCGTGGCCGGTCGCGCCCACGCGGCGGAGCCGTACACCGACACAGCCCCGCGCCCCTCAGGGCGCCGCCGAACCGCAGGCGACTTCACCCGCCCCCGCTCGGCTCCGTCGCCGCGTCCCGCAGCGCCCGCAGAAACGCCCGCAGGGCCGGCTGTGGCGGTGCCGTCTCGCGCACGGCCGCGTGGATGGTCCGTAGCGGCTCCGGATCCCGTACGACCCGTACGGCCACGTCCGGATGGCGGGTGCCCAACCCCAGCCGGGGGATCAGGGTCACCCCCAGTCCCGCCGCGACGAAGCCCTGGGCGGTCACGTAGTCCTCGCTCCTGACCGCGAACTCCGGTCGGAACCCCGCCGCCGCGCACGCGCCGAGCTGGGCGTCGAGGCACGGCCCCGGCCACTCGCTCCCGACCCACGCCTCCTCGGCCAGCTCCCGCAGCTCCACGCTCCGCCGCGCGGCCAGCCGGTGCCCCTTGGGCAGCACGGCGAGATACGGATCGTCGAGCAGCTTCACCAGCCGTACGCCGTCGGGAGCGCGGGACTCCCCCACGACCAGCGCGACATCCGCCCGCCCCTCCTTCACCTCCGTCAGCGGGTCCTCGGGGTCGGTCAGCTTCAAGTCGAGCTGGACTCCGGGGTGTTCGGCGCGGAGCCGGGCCACGGCCGGAGCGACCAGGGCAGCCCCGGCCGTGGCGAAGTAGCGGACCGCGAGCCGTCCCGTACGCCCGGCCACCAGGTCCGCCAACGCCGTCTCCGCCTCGGCGACCTGCCGGCCGATCGCGTCCGCGTATCCGGTGAGCAGCAGCCCGGCCGCCGTGGGCCGCACCCCGCGCCCCACCCGCTCGAGCAGCGCGGTCCCGGCCTCCTTCTCCAGCGCCCCGACCTGCTGGCTGACGGCGGACGGCGTGTAGCCGAGCCGGGCCGCCGCCGCGGTCACCGAACCGCTGTCCACCACGGCCCGCAGCACCTGCATGCGTCGCACATCAAGCATGTAGGAGAGGTTAACAGTGGCTGTAGAATCTTTCGCTTGTGCTGAAATGTCAGTCTGTCCCACCGTGGACGCATGCAGCCCGCCTCCACACTCCGCATGGCCGTGCTCGCCCTTCTGTGGGGTTCGGGCTTCCTGTGGATCAAACTCGCCCTGGACCACGGCCTCTCCCCCGCCCAGATCACGATCGCCCGCTGTGCGCTGGGCACGCTGGTCCTGCTGGCGCTGGCCCGTTCCCAAGGTCAGCGCCTCCCTCGTGACCGCACGACGTGGGGCCGGCTCGCGGTGGCCGCCCTCTTCTGCAACGCCGTCCCGTTCGCCCTGTTCAGCGTGGGCGAGCAGACCGTCGACTCCGGGATCGCGGGCGTCCTGAACGCCACGACTCCCTTGTGGTCCCTGCTGATCGGGATCGTCCTCGGCACCGACCGCGGTCTCGGCCGCACCCGCCTCACCGGCCTGCTCCTCGGCTTCGCGGGTACGGTCCTGATCTTCGCCCCGTGGCACCGTTCGGGCCTGTTCGGCTGGGGCGCGCTCGCCCTCCTGGCCGCCGCCGCGAGCTACGCCGTGGCCTTCGCGTACATGGCCCGCAAGCTCACCGCGGGCCAGGCCCCGTTGGCGATGTCGGCGGCCCAGCTGATGGCGGCAACGGCCTGGACGACCCTGGCCCTCCCCGCCGCCGGCCCCGTGCACACCGATCTCACGGCCCTGCTCGCGGTGACCGCCCTGGGCGTCCTCGGCACCGGCGTCACGTTCTACCTGAACTACCGCCTGATCGCGGACGAGGGCGCGACGAGCGCGGCAACGGTCGGATACCTGCTGCCCGTTGTGTCGGTGACGCTGGGTGCGGTGCTGCTCGACGAGAAGGTGGGGCCGCGGGTGGTGGCGGGCATGGCGGTGGTCCTGGTGGGCGTGGCCCTTTCGAAGCGCCGTTCCGTGGACCTGCCGTTCAGGAGCGCGGGGCTGCTACATGGGCGACTCCGCCGCCCGGGCGCGACCGGCCCCCACCGGCCGTCGGCCGAGAAGCACCCCTCTCAGGCCCCGTAGAACAACACGTCCACCACACCCCGAGCCCGCCGCGTGGTCCGCCGGTAGTCGTCGAGCATGTCCCCCACATGCCCCGGCCCGTACCCCAAGTACCGCCCCACGGCGGCCAGTTCGCGCGGCTCGGAGGGAAACGTGTCGCCCGCCCGCCCCCGCACCAGCATCACCGCGTTACGGACCCGGGTCGCCAGCACCCACGCCTCGTCCAGCGTCGCCGCGTCCTCGGCGGAGATCAGCTCGGCGGCGCAGGCCGCGGCGAGACCCTCCCGCGTCCGGGTGGTCCGCAACCCCGGCTCGGCCCAGCCGTGCATCAACTGCATCAACTGCACGGTCCATTCGACGTCGGAGAGCCCCCCACGCCCCAACTTGGTGTGCAGCGTCGAGTCCGCCCCACGGGGCAGGCGCTCGGACTCCATCCGGGCCTTGAGCCGCCGGATCTCCCGTACGGCATCGTCCCCGAGCCCCTCGGCCGGATACCGCAGCGGATCGATCAGCTCGATGAACCGGCGGCCCAACTCCTCGTCCCCGGCGACGGGTTCGGCCCGCAACAACGCCTGCGACTCCCATACCAGGGACCACCGGCGGTAGTACGCCTCGTAGGAGTTCAACGTCCGTACGAGCGGGCCGGACTTGCCCTCGGGACGCAGGTCCGCGTCGATCAGCAGGGGCGGGTCCGAGCTGGCGACCTGGAGCAGCCGGCGCATCTCGGAGACGACCTTGTTGGCCGCCTCGGAGGCCTCGCGCTCGGGCACGCCCTCGCGGGGTTCGTGCACGAACAGGACGTCCGCGTCGGAGCCGTAGCCCAGTTCGTGGCCGCCGAAGCGGCCCATGCCGATGACGGCGAAGCGGGTGGGGAGGGTGTCGCCCCAGCTCTCGCGGACCACGGCGCGCAGGGTGCCGGCGAGGGTCGCCGCGGTGAGGTCGGAGACGGCGCCGCCGACCCGGTCGACGAGGGCGCCCTGGTCGGCCTCGGCGGGCTGGGTCTCGGTGCCGTAGGAGCCGACGATGTCGAAGGCGGCCGTACGGAAGAGTTCGCGGCGGCGGACTCCGCGGGCGAAGGTGACGGCCTGGACGGCGTCGTCGGCGCGGCCGACCGCGGCCAGTATCTCCTGGTCGAGGTGGGCGCGTTCGCGGGGTTCGAGACCGCTGCCGCCGTCGCCGTCGCCGAGGAGGGCGACCGCTTCGGGGGCGCGCATGAGGAGGTCGGGGGCGAGCCGGCCGGCGGACAGGACGCGGGCGAGGTTCTCGGCGGCGGCGCCCTCGTCCCTCAACAGCCGTAGGTACCAAGGGGTCTTGCCGAGCGCGTCGGACACCTTGCGGAAGTTGAGGAGGCCGGCGTCCGGGTCGGCGGAGTCCGCGAACCAGCCCAACAGGACGGGCAGCAGGGTGCGTTGGATGGCGGCCTTGCGGCTGACGCCGGAGGCGAGGGCCTCGATGTGACGCAGGGCCGCCGCCGGGTCGACATAGCCGAGGGCGACCAGCCGGACGCGGGCCGCGTCGGCGCTCAACCTCGCCTCGCCGGGGGCGAGTTGGGCGACCGCGTCGAGCAGCGGACGGTAGAAGAGCTTCTCGTGCAGGCGGCGTACGACGGTCGCGTGCCGCTTCCACTCGCGGTTCAACTCGGCCACGGGGTCGGTGCGCAGGCCCATCGAGCGGCCGAGGCGGCGCTGGTCGGCCTCCTCGACGGGGACCAGGTGGGTGCGACGCAGGCGGTAGAGCTGGATGCGGTGTTCCATCGTGCGCAGGAAGCGGTAGGCGTCGTCGAGGCGGGCGGCGTCCTCGCGGCCGACGTAGCCACCGGCGGCGAGGGCCTCCAGCGCGACGAGCGTGGTGCCGCTGCGCAGCGAGGTGTCGGCGCGGCCGTGCACCAACTGGAGCAGCTGGACAGCGAATTCGACATCGCGCAGGCCGCCGGGGGCGAGTTTCAGTTCGCGGTCGATCTCGGCGGCGGGGATGTTCTCGACGACCCGGCGGCGCATCTTCTGCACGTCGGTGACGAAGTTCTCGCGCTCGGCCACCTTCCACACGAGGGGTTCGAGGGCGGTGACGTACTCCTGGCCGAGCGCGAGGTCGCCGGCCACCGGGCGGGCCTTGAGCAGCGCCTGGAACTCCCAGGTCTTCGCCCACCGTTGGTAGTAGGCGAGGTGGCTGGCGAGGGTGCGGACCAGGGGGCCGTTGCGGCCCTCGGGGCGGAGGTTGGCGTCGACGGGCCAGATGGAGCCCTCGACGGTGGTCTCCGAGCAGATCCGCATCATGTGCGCGGCGAGCTTGGTGGCGGCGCGCAGCGCCTTGCCCTCGTCCGCGCCGTCGACGGCCTCGCCGACGAAGATGACGTCGACGTCGGAGACGTAGTTCAGCTCGTGGCCGCCGCACTTGCCCATCGCGATCACCGCGAGCCGGCACAGCGCGGCGTCGTCGGGCGCGGCGGCGCTCGCGATGGCGAGGGCGGCGCGCAGGGTGGCGGTGGCGAGGTCGGCGAGTTCGGCGGCGGTCTGGACGAGGTCGGTGGTGCCGCACACGTCACGGGCGGCGATGGACAGCAGGCAGCGGCGGTAGGCGACGCGGAGGGCGACGGGGTCGGTGGCCTCCGCCAGCCCGCGCTCGAACTCCTCCACCCCGGGGTGGAGGTCGCGCGGCTCGTACATGACGAGGGCGTGCCAGTCGCGCGGGTGCCGGGCGAGGTGGTCCCCCAGCGCGGCGGAGGCGCCGAGCACGCCGAGCAGCCGGTCCCGCAGGGGTTTCGCCGCGATCAGCGTGTCCGTCAACTCGCGCCGGGCGGTGGGCTCGGGCTGCGCCTCCAGGAGTCGTACGAGACCCTGGAGAGCGAGGTCGGGATCGGCGGTGGCGCCGAGGGCCTCCAGCAGGACCGGGTCGTTCCTTATCGGCGCCAGCTCCGCGCTCTCCAGGAGCCGCTCGGCGGCCGAGGGATCGGTGAAGCCGTGCCGCAGCAGTCGCGTGAAGGTGCTGCTTCTGCGCCCCGGCGCCGTCATCCTCGGCCTCCCTCGGATCAAGGTCGTTCGGATCTAGGTCGTAACATCCCGAGCCTAACCGCAGGTGCAGGCGGGGGCGCCGGGGCGTACGGCGATGAGTTCGAGCGGGGTACGGGGTCTCCAGTAGGGGGACGACCGACGACTCAGGGAGAAGCCGATGACCGACCAGGAACCGCAGACCCGTCTCGACCCCCGCTACAGCGACCCGGCGGCCACCGCGACCGACTGGGCCACGGCCGAGGCGCGGCTCGACGCGGCCGAGCTGTTCTGGATCTCGACGGTACGGCCGGACGGGCGGCCGCATGTGACGCCGCTGCCGGCGGTGTGGGCGGACGGGGCGCTGCACTTCTGCACCGGCCCCGAGGAGCGCAAGGCGCTCAACCTCGCCGGCAATCCGCACGTCGTGCTGACGACCGGCACGAACACCGTCGACACGGGGTACGACCTGGTCGTCGAGGGTGCGGCGGTGCGGGTCGTGGACGAGGGCGTGCTGCGGGAGCTGGCCGCCGCGTGGGAGGCGAAGTACGGCAGTTTCTGGCACTTCGACGTGCGGGACGGGGCCTTCCATCACGGTTCCGGGCACGCCTTTGTGTTCGCTGTGGCGCCGCGCACGGTTTTCGGCTTCGGTAAGGGGGAGCCGTTCAGCCAGACGCGGTGGCGGTTCGAGTGACGCGATGTCCCACCGGCGTACGACAGATGTCCCACCGGCGTACGACAAAGGAGTCAAGCCATGGACATGACCCTCGAAGTGATTCTCCTGCCCGTCTCGGATGTGGACCGGGCCAAGGCGTTCTACCAGGACAAGGTCGGTTTCCATGTCGATCTCGACGGTGAGGTGATGGAGGGCGTGCGGATCGTGCAGCTCACGCCGCCGGGGTCCGGGTGTTCGATCGCCTTGGTCGACGGCTTGCAGGTGCCGACCGGGACGCCGCAGCCGGGGACGTACCACGGCATGCAGTTGTGCGTGACGGACGCGAAGGCGGCGTACGACGAACTGACCGCGCGCGGGCTCGAGGTGAGCGAGCCGGTGCAGTTCGCGCCGCAGGACGGGGCGACGTTCATGTACTTCAAGGACCCGGACGGGAACGGCTGGGCGATCCAGGAGTACCGGAAGCGGGCGACCGAGCCGCTGCATCAGGTGCTGGCTCAACTGGCGGCGGGAGAGCAGTAGTTCACCACTTCTTCATCCATCGGGTTGGGAGAGGTGGGATGCGGGCATTTTGGCGTGTGCATGCTCGGTTCGCACCGTCACCCCCGTCCTCCCCCCCACCCGGAGGTTGAAGTGTCCGGCAGCAGTTCTGGGAGT
Organism: Streptomyces sp. MBT65; assembly: GCF_016612545.1. Classification (GTDB taxonomy): domain Bacteria; phylum Actinomycetota; class Actinomycetes; order Streptomycetales; family Streptomycetaceae; genus Streptomyces. Next base: position 27,529 of record NZ_JAENRY010000081.1, read on the forward strand.
TCCAGCAATTCCGTTGGCTCCGTGTACCGCCGCAGCCGCGCCGTCGTGGCGTCCGCGCTCGCCTTCTCGGCAGCCGCCGTCGGGGTCTGGACCGGCTTCGGCACCGTCTCGGCCGCGCATGCCGCGACCGGGGTGCCGACCCCGGACCACGTCGTCGTGGTGGTGATGGAGAACCACGCGTACAGCCAGGTCATCGGCTCCTCCAGCGCCCCCTACATCAACTCGCTGGCGACCGGCGGCGCCGCCCTCACCCAGTCGTACGGGATCACCCACCCGAGCCAGCCGAACTACTTCGCGCTGTTCTCCGGCTCCACCCAGGGCATCACCAGCGACAGTTGCTACACGGCGGGCTTCTCCTCGGCCGCGAACCTCGCCTCCGAGGTGACGGCGGCGGGCGGCACCTGGGCGAGCTACAACGAGACGCTGCCGAGCCAGGGTTCGACGACGTGCAGCAGCGGCAACTACGCCCGCAAGCACAACCCGTGGTTCGGTTTCTCGAACGTCGCGACGTCCACGGCGAAGACGTTCACGCAGTTCCCGACGGACTACACGACGCTCCCCGACATCTCCTTCGTCACCCCCAACCTGTGCAGCGACATGCACGACTGCTCGGTGGCGACGGGTGACACGTGGGTGAAGAACAACCTCGGCGCGTACGCCACTTGGGCCAAGACCCACAACAGCCTGCTCGTCGTCACCTTCGACGAGGACAACCTGCTCAGCGGCAACCGCATCCCGACGGTCTTCTACGGCCAGCCGGTGAAGGCCGGTTCGACGTCCTCGACCACGTACAACCACTACAACCTGCTGCGGACCCTGGAGGACTCCCAGGGCCTGACCACCCACGCGGGCAACGCGGCGTCGGCCGCCGACATCACCGGCATCTGGGCGTCCTGAGATGTACGTGGCGGACAGCCGCGCCACCGCAGACCCGAGCGCCGGGGGCAGTACGGGTGCTACGGCCGACCCAAGTGCCGTGGGTACCAAGGGCGTTACGGCCGACCCAAGTGCCGTGGACACTACGGGTGTCACGGGTACTCGGGCGCGGGTGTCCGCCGTGGTCGCCCCCACGGTCTTCGCGCTCGGCGCGGTCAGCCTGATCACCGACGTGTCGTCCGAGATGGTGACCGCGGTCCTCCCGCTGTACCTGGTGACGGGCCTCGGCCTGTCCCCCCTGGGCTTCGGTCTCCTGGACGGCATCTACAACGGCTTCTCGGCCCTCGTCCGGCTGGCCGGCGGCCACCTCGCCGACCGGGGCGGCGGTCGCCACAAGTGGGTGGCAGGCATCGGCTACGCCATCTCGGCGGCCTGCAAACCGCTCCTGCTCCTGGCCCACACCCTCACCCCCATCGGCCTGATCCTCGCCGCCGACCGCACGGGCAAGGGCCTGCGCACGGCACCGCGCGACGCGCTGATCTCCCTCTCCTCCACCCCGGACAACCGTGGTCGGGCCTTCGGGGTGCACCGCGCGATGGACACGGCGGGCGCGCTGCTCGGCCCACTGGTGGCGTTCCTGATCCTCCGGGCGACGGTGGACGGGTACGACGCGGTGTTCACGGTGAGTTTCTGCGTGGCGGTGGTCGGGGTGCTGGTGTTGGTGCTGTTCGTGCCGGGCGGCCGCCGGGTGGCAACGGGAGGCCAGGTGGTGCCGGGAGGCCGGGAATCGGCGCCGGTGCCCACGGGCGGACCCACCGTGGGCGAACGCCCCACCCTGGGCGCGGCCTTCGCCCTCCTCACCCACCGCGACCTGCGCCGTATCACCGTCTGCGCACTGCTCCTGGGCCTGGCGACGGTCAGCGACTCCTTCGTGTACCTGCTCCTGCAACGGCGCCTCGGCGTCCCCGACCGCTGGTTCGCCCTGCTCCCCCTGGGCACGGCGGCGGCCTTCCTGCTCCTCGCCGTACCCCTGGGGCGGCTCGCGGACCGCATCGGCCGCTGGCAGGTGTTCCTGGCCGGCCACGGCGCCCTCCTCACGGCGTACGCCCTCCTGCTCATCTCCTGGCACGGCACGGCCCTCCCCTACGCCGTCCTCCTCCTGCACGGCGCCTTCTACGCGGCGACCGACGGCGTGCTGATGGCCGCGGCCTCGGACAGCGTGCCGGAGCAACTGCGGTCGTCGGGGCTCGCGTTGGTGCAGACGGGGCAGGCGGCGGCGCGGTTCGTGTGCTCGCTGGGCTTCGGTGCGGCGTGGACGCTGTGGGGCGACCGTACGGCGCTCATGGCGTCGGCGGTGGCACTGGCGGGCTGCGCCGCGTTCGCCCTGACACTCCGCCCCGGCCGACGAGTTCCGGAGCCCGCCTCATGACCCTGCGCAACCGCATCCTGGTCCTCCTCGCCGCCGTGGCCGCACTCGCCGTGGTGGCCACGGCCTCGGTCCTGCACGCGTCCGCGCGGGCCGAGCGGCGGAACGAGGCCCAGCCCGGCGGCCCGAGGATCACGGCGGGCCGGATCACGCTGACCGACCCCGGCCGCCTGGTGTTCCGCAACATGGCCTGGGGCCCACACCGCGACGAACTCACAACGGTCCCCGCGTCGAACCCCGCCGGCCCCCGCATCGCCTCGGGCCTCAAGTGCCTGCGCTTCTACGCCAGTTCGGGCACCGGAGTCTGCCTCCAGGCGGTCCACGGCACGGTCACGGACACGTACCGCGCGCTGATCCTCGACGCCCACCTCAAGGAGACGGCCCGCTACGACGTCCCCGGCATCCCCTCCCGTGCGCGGGTCTCCCCCACCGGCCACTTCGCCGCGTGGACGGCGTTCGTGGGCGGCGACTCGTACGCGGGCACGAACTTCTCGACCCGAGCGGCGATCGTCGACACCAGGACGGGCCGGCTGACCCCGTCCCTGGAGTCGTTCCGCATCCTCAAGGACGGCCACGCCTACCACGCGGCCGACGTCAACTTCTGGGGCGTGACCTTCGCGGCGGACGACCGCACGTTCTACGCGACGCTGGCGACAAAGGGGAAGACGTACCTGGTCAAGGGCGACCTGAAGGCCCGCACGGTGACGACTCTGCACACGAACGTGGAGTGCCCGTCCCTGTCCCCCGACGGCACACGCATCGCCTTCAAGAAACGGGTACCGGGCCTCCCGAAGGACGCCCCCTGGCACCTCTACGTCCTCGACCTCCGCACGATGCGCGAGACTTCGCTGGCGGAGTCGAGGAGCGTCGACGACCAGGCTGTGTGGAGGGACAACCACATGATCGTCTACGCACTGCCCGGGGATTACGGGGCGGATCTGTACGAGGTGGCGGCGGACGGCACGGGGAAGGCTCGGCGCATCAGTACCGCGGCCGTGTCGCCCGCGTACATCGCCGTGCCATGAGACGAACGGCGGCTACGATCTCGGCGGCTTGCGGGGCTTGCGCGGTCTGCTCCAGCTGCCGTGCGGCCGGTCCTGGGCAGGCGTCGCCCCGTCGGCCCGGTTCGTGCCGGCCGCCGGCCGTGGTGCGGGTACGAGCGTGGTCGCCGTCGATCGCCATGGAACAGCCGAGGCCCAGCCGACCAGGGGCATCGTCTCGTCGTAGTGCGGAGCGAACCGCGCGACGGTGATGGCGGGCATCCGATAGGTCAGGCCGCGGACGTGTTCGGTGAACGCGTCGGGCAGCGAGACATGGTGCGTTTCCACGTAGTGCGGGAAGTCCAGGCGCCACAGCCAGGTGCCGTCGGTCAGCAGGGAAGAGCATCCCGGAGAGTGCCGGTGGGGGCTCCCGGTGATGACGTCGGGTCCGCCTTCCATCACTTCGATGAGGACGTGGCCGGCGTCCAGGTAGGCGACCAGTTCCGCCTCGTCCGGTTCGCCGGCCGACCGGACGGCATCCCGTATCGATCCGTTCGGCCGACCGGAAGGGTTGTCCAGTTCGTCGTAGAAGCCCAGCAGCCCCAGCACGGCGCCTCCTTCGACGGGTGCGACGCGACGCCGTGTGGGCCGACGGTCGGTGACCGTCGGCCCACACGGTTGAACATCGGCTTTTACAGCACCGGCAGGTTCTTCCGCAGCTCGAACGCCGTCACCTCGGACCGGTACTCCTCCCACTCCTGCCGCTTGTTGCGCAGGAAGTGACGACCCGCCCGGCCGACCTGGGGCTGCGTCCGCGAACACCTCGCTGGCCAGCATCGGAACAGTCGTTGGCTGTCGTCGTCTGTCGTCGTTGGTCGCCCTCGGACGGCCCACAGACGGCCCGGCCCCGGGCCTACAGGTCGTATGGCAACAGCTCGAACGCGGGCACATGGCTGGGCCGTACGACGCTGAAATGCCGCCGGTCGACGGTGGCCACCTGCTTGGCCTGCCAGCGTTCCGCAATGGCGACGACACACGCGTCCGTGCCCCCGAGAGGCAGGCTGGCGTACTGCCGTACGAGGTGGGCCATGCGCTCGATGTCCTCCGGCATGATGCCCGTCACCGTGCCGAGTTGCCCGGCCGCGAGCGCATCCAGGAACGCGGCCTCCACCTGGGCACCGCACCGCGTACCGATCAGGTGGCAGGCTTCCGCGATGACCGGCGCCGGGATCACGAGGTTGCGGGGGTGGACGCTGTCGTACCACCGGGTGCATGCCGCGTGGTGGTCGTCGTCGGCGTCCGCGAGGGCCACGAGGGGGCCCGTGTCCACCACGATCACTCGCCGAACCCTGTCTCCCGCAGGATCTCGTCCGCGCGGGCGGACGTGTCGGAGTGCCCGGACCGGCCCATGCCGATGAACGAGGGCCGCACCGGGCGCGCTGCGGGCCCTATGAACGGCCGCAGCGTCTGCACCACGGCGTCGAGGTCGTCATCCGGCACGCGGTCGATGAGCGCGTGAAGCTCTTCCCGTGTCGTCATGGTCCCAGGGTAGCCACCGGGCCCCGCCGGCGGTTCGGTTCGCGGGCCGCAATGGTCGCTAGCGCTAGCGGCAGGGGTCGCTAACGTTAGCGACCCCGCTAGCGGCCAAAACCGCAGGTGACCAGGACGTTAGCGGTTAGCGAGCCATGTGGGCAGACCCCGGAAACGGGCCGTAGGACGTCTCTGGGAGGGGCACCGCCGGATCGCTATCGGGCCGGGCCGTGACGTGCCAGGCCGTCGGTCCGTCGCCGGGGAGTGCGAGAAGGAGCGGCCTACGGCCGCGGGACCCTTGGCGGCTCGCTGCGCTCGCGCGGGGGCCGTCGTTGGGGCCTAAGCCGTTCCCCCCTTGGAAGGCCGTCCTGAGGGCGCGTGAGGGCGGCCTTTACCTGCCGGGGCAACCCCGTGCGCCCCGCCGGTAAAGGCCGTCCTGTAGGCCTTCCAAGGGGCAGACCGTTGACGAGGGTGAGTGTCGCCGGGCCCGTCCCGTTCCGTGTGGCTCACCACTGCTCTTCAGGAGGGGGCAGACGGCCGTTCGTACTGCGATCCTGCCCCTCCTGAAGAGCCTCCCTTCTCTCTTACTAGAGAATTGGGGAGAGATAGCGTCCGCAGCGTCCGCCGGGCATCACGCACCCCCTCTGACCTGCACCGTTCCAGCGGACGCTAAACAAAATGTTTAGCGTCCGCTAGCGTCCGCAGCGTCCGGACACGCTCTGTCACTAAGAGTGTGTTTTCGCAGCTCAGAACGGCTCTTAGAGGAGGCAGGGTTGCGGACGCTGGCGAGTCGCAAGCGCTGAAGAGACCACCCCGGCGCGGCGCGGGTGGTCTCTTCAGCGCTTGCGCAAGCAAGAGGAGCACAGCGCGCGGGGGTGCTCCTCTTGCTTGTCCAGACCAGTCGACCGCAACGGCGCCGTAGCGCCATGACCGCCACGGCCGCGCGAGCGCAGCGAGTTGCCAAAGGGCGCGCGGCCGTAGGTCGCACCTTCTTCTCATTCCACAGCGGGCGCCTCGTCCACAAACCCATGGTCGGCCGGTTGCGCGGCGCGCTGAGCGAGCCATCCCGAGACACGCGGCCCTCCGTTCACGGCGTCACCCTCCCGGACAGTCCGCACATGCTCAAAGCCCTGCCTCAGGTAGTAACGCTGTAGCGCCTCATTCGTCGTCCAGGCATCCAGCCTCAGCCACTTCACAGGGGCCTGGAATGCTCTATCTCCCGCCCAATCAAGCAGTCGACCGCCAAGGTTCCGCCCAGCGTGCGTGCGAGCCACGGTCAGCTTGTTGATGAACAGTGACGGCTCACTTAGCTCCTGATCAGACCACAACCCCTCTTCCGCGTCTGGTGTGAGGGTGATGGTCGCTGCGGTCACCTCTCCGTCCCGCACCATGAACACAGTGCCGGATTCGATCGTCGCCAAAAGGCGGTCGGCCGGATAAGGGCGGCTCCACTGGTCAGACCCCAGTTCGCTGAGCCATCCGGCAGCCTCCCGCCGGAAGGCAAGCAGCTTGGGCAAGTCCTCCGGTCGGGCAAGAGTGATCTTCACTGAGGCTCGTTCTCACTTCTGGCGGACAGGTCGCCAATCTCGTAGTTCATCCGATTCAGGTCACCCCTGAAGGTCGTGATCGTGCATCGGATGGGCCGGTCGGATGAGTAGCCCGTCCGCGTCCACAGAAGCACCGGTACCCCTGCCCCGATCTCCAGCAAACGGGCTTCATCCGGCGTTGGCATACGTGTAGCAATCTCGTCGTAGAAGCCGACCTGCTCGATCCCGAGCCCCGCCATGTAGCGGGTCGTTCCTTCGTCAATGTCGCCAGGTTCTGTGAGTCGCGAAGCCTCCGAGATGAGCCACTCCGGATAGTGGGTGGCCTGCGTCGACCACGGCACGTCATCCACGAAGCGATGACAGAAGCGCAGTACCGAGGTAGATCCTGGTTCGACCACCAACCGCTCAGCGATGTAGTCCGGTGTTGGGGTCATCTCAACCCGGAAGGTCTGATGCGGCCGGCGCCCCGCGTTCGTCACGTCCGTGTTGTAGGCGTCGCCGTGCTGCGGGAAATTCAGGTTCTCGAAGCGAGAGGCGTTCAGCTCGAACACCTCGTGCTTCCGCACCTCGTACCCGAGTCCCTGGCTTGACGAGATCAGCCCTTCGCTGGCCAGCAGTTTCAGCCCAGCGCGCACCGTGTTCCTTGACGCCTCGAACTGTTCCTGAAGGTCGCTCTCCGAGGGCAACCGGGCCCCCGGCGGGTACGTGCCGCCAACGATGTCGCGACGCAGGACATCGGCCACCTGGTGGTACTTCGGCTGCTTGCTCATGGCTCCATCATGGCGCACTCGGTCAACTTGTTGGTACATGCGGTCTCCAACCCCTTGACGTCTCACACTCCGTCGGTGCAGCATCACTACATCAGCTTGTACCAACAAGTTGAGCAGGTGGACCAACAGGCCTAGGCCTGCCCATCTGTGCCGACAAGAAAGCCCCGGCAGCAAGGCTCACCGGGGCTCAGAAACAGGGAGCGGCTCCCTACCGCCAAGCAGATAGCCGCTCCCCGACCCAAAAGGGGTACCTCCATGATGCCTGGAACTCTCGCGGAACGGACCACTGAGCAGGTCACAGCGCTGCGTGCGGCGCGGTTGGAGCGGGGTTGGAGCCTGAAGGATCTTGCCGAGCGGCTGTGGGCGGAAGCGAACCGCCAGGACGTTCGGATCGGCACGCACCCGTCCTCGGTCCGTGGGCTGATCATCGGGTGGGAGCTGGGACGGCGCGTCCCGAGCGAGGTCTACCTGAACCTGCTGACGGTCATCTACGGCGCGACGCCCGCCACGCTGGGCCTGCCGGAGCCCAAGGCCCCGGTCTCGATGGACTCCGAGGTGCTGGCGGACCTGTTCGCCCGCTATCAGCGCTTCGTGTGGGGATGGCACTACCGGCGCGTACTCGACTTCCACCTTGCCGAGGACCTGACCAGCGAGACGTTCATCAGGGCCGCTGAGGCCGTGGACGACGTCGAGATCCGGAACGCCTACGGGTGGCTGGCCAAGCAGGCCGGATGGGTGCTCGCCGAACACTTCCGGCAGAGGCGCAACATCCAGGCCGACCTTGCCGTCAAGGCCTGGGACAGCCACCGGACGAAGGAAGGCCAGGAACCGGACTGGGCGGCTGACGACGACATGTCGCACCCCGAGGAGACCGTGATCGGTCGACTGAGCGTGCTGGACGTGATCGAGGGCCTGAGCGAGCGCGAGCGCGAACTGATCGTGCTGCGGTTCCTGGACGGCCTGCCCATGGTCGAGGTCGAGAAACGGATGGGTCTCTGCAAGACCAGTGCCCGCCGGATCTTCAACCGGGCCATGGCGACCATGCGCGCCAACGCGCTCGTGGTCTGGGACATCCCCGCCACCGTGGGCGCACTGGAGACGGCGGCATGAGGCACGGACACCCCCTCAACTCCGCACGGCGGCGCGTGCGCAAGGAACAGCTCGCGCGCCGCCACGGGCAGCACTGCGCCTACTGCCTGCGCCCGTTCGCGGACCTGAGTGAGGCCACCCTCGATCACATCGTCCCGCAGTCGCTGTGGCGGTCGTGGTCGGTCACCTCGCTCATGCTCGCCTGCGCCGACTGCAACCACGCCAAGGCCGACCGACTCCCGCTCTCGATCGCCCTGATTTTGCTGGTGTGGGCCGACCCGACCGCGCCGATCGTGCGCCCGGTCGACTTGCCCGTGCTGGCCCGACTCGCGCACGCCAACCAGTCGGCCTACGCGGCGAGTTGGTCGCCCGACCCGATCGCCCCACGGTCTACGGCTGACCTGCGTGACGAGCCGCGTCACACCCGCCGTCACGGCATCACGCACGGGGCCCGACCGGTCTGCCGTGCGGCTGTGCGGCGGCCCTCGATACGACCCGACTGCCTGCGCGCTCCCCGCCCCGTGCGGGCCTGCGTGGGCCCGACCGGAGAGGCGGTGTTCGCGTGACGAGCACCCGATCCGACCGCCCCGTCAACGGGCACGCCCACCCCGGCAAGAGGCGGGCGACCACCGACCCGACCCGTACGGCCGCGCGTCGACCCGAGCACGGTGACGGCGGGGGCAAGCAGCCGCCCGCCGCCGCCCGGATCGTGGCCATGGCGCGGGAGCAGTACCGGTTCGTCACCTCGCCGGACGGCCGCCCCTACGCGGTCGCCCTGGACGGCCCCAACACCGCGCTCCCGCTGCGGAACAAGGGCGGCCTACGTCAGCGCCTGGCCCGGCAGTTCGCGGACGCCTACCCCGGCGAGGTGGCCTCACAGTCCGCGCTCGCGGACGCTATGACCGTTCTGGAAGGCCTCGCGGAAGACTCTGACCCCGTGCCTGTGCACCTGCGGGTGGGGCGTGACGCGGCCGGCGCGGTCGTGGTCGACCTCGGCAGCACCGACGGCCGCGCGGTCGTCGTCACCGGAACCGGCTGGAACGTGGTCGACCGGGCCCCGGTGCTCTTCCGCCGCTCAGGCGCCATGGCCCCGATGCCCCCGCCCGTGCTGGACGGCGACGGCCTGGCCAAGCTCCACGCCCTGCTGAACATGGATCAGCCCACGTTCCATCAGCTCGTTGCCTGGCTGGTCGCGGCCTGGATTCCCGACATCCCGCACCCGGCCCTGGTCTGCAAGGGCGAACAGGGAACCGGCAAGTCCAAGGCCGCGCAGATGTTCATCAACCTGATCGATCCGTCCCCGGCCTCCAAGCGCAGCCAGCCGCGCGACGAAAAGGCGTGGTCGCGGCAGGCGTTCGCGTCATGGGCGCTGTGCCTGGACAACGTCAGCACCATCCCGCCGTGGCTCTCCGACACCCTCTGCAAGGCCGTGACGGGTGACGGAGTCGTCGACCGGGCCCTGTTCACCGACGACGACGTCGTGGTGCTCACCTTCAAACGGGTGCTCGCGCTGACCACCATCGACGCGGGAGCTCTCGCGGGCGACCTCGCCGAACGCGTCCTGTTGCTGGACTTGCAGCTCATCGACTCCGACCGGCGCCGCTCCGAAGAGGAGTTGGACGCCACGTTCGAGCTGGTACGGCCTGCCGTGCTCGGGGCCCTGTTCGACGTGCTGGCCTGCGTCCTCGCGGTGCTGCCGTCGGTGCGGCTGGAGACGATGCCGCGTATGGCGGACTTCGCCCGCGTCCTCGCCGCGGTCGATGAAACCCAGGGCTGGAACACCCTTGGTTCCTACCTCGCGACCTCGGCGAACGTCGCCACAGACGCGTTGGAGGGCGACCAGTTCGCCATGGCCATTGCCGCCCTAGTCGACCGCGCGGGCACGTGGCAGGGCACCGCCGGAGCGCTCTTGGAGGCACTGCCTGCGCCGATGGTCCGGCCGCCGAACTGGCCCAAGGACGCCACCCGCGCCAGCGGACGCGTCAAGCGCCTCGCCCCGCTGCTTCGGTCCATCGGGATCACCGTGGACGACACGCAGCGTAGCCGCGACCGGACCCGTCACAAGCTCCTGACCCTGGCCCGTGCGGCACCCGAGGAAGAGCTAGCGTCCGCGCCCGAACAGGGCCCTCTGTGGCCGGAGGTGGCCCCGCCGGGGCACCTTGAACCCCCGCCTGACCAGTACTGACGTAGCCGGAACACCAGCCGGACCGGGCCGCACACCAGCGGCCCGGACACGTCAAAGCTGCGGACGCTAGAGCCGTCCAGCGTCCGCAGCTTTGACGTGTCCGGGCCGCTGGTGTGCGGCCCGGTCCGGCTGGTNCCGAAGAACCGGCCGACCCGCGCGCCATCCTGCGCGGCGGACTGCCGGACCGCTACCTCACCCCCGAAGACCTGGTCACGATGTTCAGCCTCCCGAGTGTCGAGACCGTCTACCAGTGGCGCCGCAAGCGCATCGGCCCGACCGGCTTCCGCGTCGGCCGCTACCTCCGCTTCAACCCGGCCGCCGTTCGAGCGTGGGAGGCCGAACGGACCGCCCTCGATGACGCGGCCTGAGCAACGGCCGGAGGTAGAGCCCTCCCGCTCTACCCCGGGGCCCGGCCGACCGGTGACCGGCCCGGCCGACGGCCCCTTCCCACCACCGCCGGGTAGGGGGTGGCCTCTACCCCGGTAGAGGGGCGGGTAATGGCCCGCGACCTGCGCGGTAGAGGGGGTAAAGGGGGTGCCGCCGGAGGGGGAGGCAACCCCCACCGGGCCGGGGAGGCGGGGAGAACTCCCCCACCGCCTCCCCGGGGCACCTCCCCC
>NZ_JAENRY010000820.1 GCF_016612545.1 Streptomyces sp. MBT65
GGGGTGAGCTGCCTGGGGGTGAGCTGCCTGGGGGCGGCGAACACCGGCGGACCGTGGGGAGATTGAGGGGCTTGAGGGGTTCGGAGGGCTCTGAGGGCTCGGAGGGCTCGGGGATTCGGCCGTACGGTCGGCTCTCGGGCCGTGAGTGTTCGTGCTCAGGGCGCCGACCAGCTGGCGGCTGTCGGCTCCGGCCGCTCCAGCCACTTGGGCCACTTGGGCTTCTCCAGCCACTTGGACAACTTCAGCCGCTTGGGCAACTTCAGCCTCTTTGGTCACCCCATAACCGGCTTCCCGCCACAGCCACCCCATCACCCCCACCATCCGCTCCGCCC
>NZ_JAENRY010000821.1 GCF_016612545.1 Streptomyces sp. MBT65
CGCGGCGCATCCGCTCGAAGGCGTTGGACCGTTCGCGTTCGGGAAGATGGTCCGGGACGCGTGGTTCCTTCACGGCGACCTCGCGGTCCACCGTCTCGTCCTTCGCGCGCCACACCGTGCCCATCCCGCCGTGCCCGAGCTTGCCGAGCAGCCGGTACCGACCGGCTATGAGCCGCCCCGTGCCGGGGTCCGGCGTCGGGACGGAGTCCGTGGCGGGGGCGGGCGTCGCGTACGGATTGTCCGGATGCGGCACCTGCACCGGCACGGCCATCCGCGGGTTCGGCGGCTGCGGCGCCGTACTCTGCGGGGCCGCAGCCTGCGGAGCTGATGCC
>NZ_JAENRY010000822.1 GCF_016612545.1 Streptomyces sp. MBT65
CCACGGCCCCCTCCAGCGCCCCCGCGTGCGGCGTCAGCGCGAGCCGCAGTACGGCCCACCACCACACCGCGCCGAGCACCGGCGCGAGCCCCCAGCGCGCTATCCGCCCCGCCATGGCCCCACCTCCAGCCCGACGCTAGAACGTCATGGTCAACCGCAAGGAGGGCGCATCGACGGCACACGGACGCACCGCCCGCCGCACCTCACGGCACCACTCGCCTCAACCATGACCGCACCGCGCCACACCGGCAAACGGACCGCCCTACAGCCGTACAAGACTCGAGCTCCACCACCGCACAAGGCGCCAGGCGCCCGACCCAGCCCTGAAG
>NZ_JAENRY010000823.1 GCF_016612545.1 Streptomyces sp. MBT65
CCCACGACCGTCCACGTCCGCCACGTGAATCTCCGGGCGGGGGCCGCTGCGGCGCCTTCCGGGACTCCTCTACGGCGTCCACCGGGCCGGGGCCGGAGCCGTTCGCGTCCGGCCCTTCAGGAGCGGCGTGCTGGTCCCGGGCGGACTCGGACTCGGACTGGGCAGACATCGCGACGACTCTCCTAGACGGCCTCGTGGCCTCGAGTAGATGGCCAGATGGCCTCGTAGCCTCGAATGGGCATGGGTGTCCCGGGTACCCAGAGAGTCCGGTCGTACCGCGTCCGTGCACCGCCCAGCGCGTCGTGCGCCGATCGGCACACGGAACCGG
>NZ_JAENRY010000824.1 GCF_016612545.1 Streptomyces sp. MBT65
CCGCCGCACCCGCGCCCGCGGGGTGCTCACGGCCCCCGCCGGTGAGCGGAGGCGGCCGTGAGCACCCCGCCCCGCACCCGGTCCCACGAGGTGTCCCGCATGACGAGAGTGGAGAAAGTGAACCGACCAGCCGCCCAAGAAGCCGGACCGGCGGGTTGCGCCCCGGCCCGCACCCCCGGCAGGGCAGACAGCGCAGGCCAGTTGGGCACGGGGGAGAGCGGCACACCTGCGCGCCACCCGCACCCCGCCCGCCGCCCGGCCCCGCCGCGGACCTCCCGTACGACCACTGCTCCCCGTACGACTGCTGCCGCCGGTACGGCTGCCGCCACCCGTAC
>NZ_JAENRY010000825.1 GCF_016612545.1 Streptomyces sp. MBT65
GTCCGAGGAGCCAGGCGGCGCGGGGCAGGGAGTGGTGGGCGTTGGATCCGCAGACCAACTGCACGGTGCCGCTGTGGGCTTCGCGGGCGAGCAGCAGGGCGAGTTGGTTGGCTTCGGTGCCGCCGGTGGTGACGAGGGCGTCGGCGAGGCCGATCGCGTGGGCGAGGGTGCGGGTGACGAGGGCTTCGAGGGCGGAGGCGGCGGGGGCCTGGTCCCAGGAGTCGAGGGACGGGTTCAGCGCGCTGACGGCGAGGTCGGCGGCGGTGGCCACGGCGAGTGGCGGGCAGTGCAGGTGTGCCGCGCACAGTGGGTCGGCGGGGTCGGC
>NZ_JAENRY010000826.1 GCF_016612545.1 Streptomyces sp. MBT65
GGGTTGGGGCTGGGACGGGTGAGTCGGGCGTCCGATGGGATTCGGGTGGCGGGAAGCGCGGGGGCGCAGGCGCGGGGAATCCGGGAGCGCTCGGGTTCGCCGGGCGGTGTGCTCTACGGCTCGGGGTCGTGACCGCGCTGGCCCTGCCGTTGCTGGCCTGGCTGACGGATGTGTCGGTGGACGCGTCGCTGTCGGTACTGGGGTTCGACGCGTTCGGCGCGGGGATCGAGTTGCACGGGCATCTGGGCATGGCGTTGGTGCTCGGTGCGGTGTGGGGGGCCGGGGCGGGGGCTGTCGGCGGGTTGCTCGCGTACGCGACT
>NZ_JAENRY010000827.1 GCF_016612545.1 Streptomyces sp. MBT65
CGGCACCAACTCCCCCTCCCCCGGCCCCGCAGCCGGCGGCACCGGCCCAACGGCCCAGGCACTCACGGCCCCGACGGGGAGAGCGATCACCGCGGTGAGCAGCACCGCGATACTTCTGTGCGCGATTCGTGTACTGATCATGCGATCAGAGAATCGCGCCGGTACGACGGGGGGCGGGTGCCGCGCGGTGGGGTCACCCTTATTGACGAGCGCGAGTGCTTACGGCGCGGGCCGCACTTCCTTGGGCTCGGGCCGCATTCCTTCCAGCGCAGCCCGCACCACTTTCAGCGCCGGCCGGCATTACTCAGCCCGTCCGGCG
>NZ_JAENRY010000828.1 GCF_016612545.1 Streptomyces sp. MBT65
AACCTCCCCCAACCTCCCCAACAACGCCGCCCCCGGACAACTGGTCATGTACCCGTCCTTGTGCCCCGCCACCGCGGGCAACACCGCGGTAGCACCAGAGGCATACCGACTGAGACTGTTGCTCGACACCAACCGCGCCCTGGACCGCGGATCCACATCCGCCAGCCCCAGCTTCCAGGCCGCCAGCGCGGCAATCGCGTCCGTCATGGCCCGCGGCACAGCCATCCCCGCCGTGAACGTCCCGATCGCCGCGATCCCGGCGGTCCGGTGATTGAACCCCTGCGTGTGCGCACCCGTGACGGCCCGGTCGACCCCGCCC
>NZ_JAENRY010000829.1 GCF_016612545.1 Streptomyces sp. MBT65
GGCGGCCTGTATCTGGGCGGTGACGGTGTCGACGACCTCCTTCTCGCGGCGGGCGACCTCGGCAGCGGCCTCGGTCGCCTGCTCCTGGGCGTCGGTCTCGTGCTCCGTGGCGATCCGGAGGTTGTCGGCCGCGACGACCTCGGCCTCCGCGTCCCGCGCCGCCTTCTCCACGGCCGTCCCGTGGTCCTGTTCCGCCTTGCGGATCTGACCGGGTCGGTCGGCGGCGGTCGCCTCCGCTGCTGCCAATGCCGGCCGGGCGGTGGTGAGCGCGGTGGTGGCCTGCTGGATCACGCCGTTCGCGTCGGCGATCGCCGGGA
>NZ_JAENRY010000082.1 GCF_016612545.1 Streptomyces sp. MBT65
GGGTTCCGGCGCCAACTCGAGCGGGTGGCCGCTCGAGTTGGCGCCGGAACCCGAGCGATCACGCGGCATGTTGGGCTGGCTGCGCCGCAGAAAAGCGTGAGTCACAGCGCGCGTCCACCGGCTACAGGGCCCTGAACAGCCCTTCCTGGACGACCGAGACGAGCAGGCGCCCCTCCCTGTCGTAGATGCGCCCACGCGCCAGGCCGAGGCCACCCGTCGCGATCGGGGACTCCTGGTCGTACAGGAACCACTCGTCCGCGCGGAACGGCCGGTGGAACCACATGGCGTGGTCCAGGGACGCCATGTCGAAGGTGCGCGGTCCCCACAGGGGTTCGACGGGGATGCGGACGGCGTCCAGGAGCGTCATGTCGCTGGCGTACGTCAGCGCGCAGGTGTGCACCAGCGGATCGTCGCCGAGCGGCCCGACCGCGCGCATCCACACGGCGCTGCGCGGCTCGGCGTCCTTGATCTCCTCGGCGCTCCAGCGCAGCCCGTCCGCGTACCGGATGTCGAAGGGCTGACGGCGCGCCATCCGCTCCAACTGCTCAGGCAGCACGCCCAGATGGGCCCGGACCTCCTCCGACACCGTCGGCAGGGACTCCGGGTCCGGGACCTCGCGGGCCGGCAGCTGGTGCTCGAAGGGACCTTGCTCAGGCTTGTGGAAGGAGGCGGTGAGATTGAAGATCGTGCGGCCCTGCTGCACGGCGGTGACCCGACGGGTGGTGAACGACCGCCCGTCCCGGACCCGCTCGACCTGGTACACGATCGGCACGCCCGGCCGGCCCGGGCGCAGGAAGTACGCGTGCAGCGAGTGCACGGGTCGGTCGCCCTCCGTGGTGCGCCCCGCGGCGACCAGCGCCTGGCCCGCGACCTGGCCGCCGAAGACCCGCTGCAGGGACTCGTGCGGGCTGCGGCCACGGAAGATGTTGACCTCGATCTGCTCCAGGTCGAGCAGGTCGACGAGCCGCTCTGCCGGGTTCGTCATGGGTGGGATTCTCCTGTGCTCACAGCTGGCCGACGTCGGTGACACGGACGACCGCACGGCCCTCCGTGTCGGAGGCCGCGAGATCGATCTCCGCGCTGATGCCCCAGTCATGATCGCCGTTCGGGTCGGCGAAAATCTGTCGAACGCGCCACAGGCCGTGCTGCGGCTCCTCCTCGATGAGCAGGAGCTTGGGCCCGCGGGCGTCGGGGCCGGTGCCGAGGTCCTCGTACTCGTCCCAGTACTTGTCCATCGCCTCGCCCCAGGCGTCCGCGTCCCAGCCGGCCTCGGCGTCCATCTCGCCCAGCTCCCCGACATGGTCGAGGGCGGCGAGCTCCACGCGGCGGAACATCGCGTTGCGCACCAGGACCCGGAAGGCGCGCGCGTTCGCGGTGACCGGCTTGACCTGGTCGGCCTTCTCCTGGGCCTCCTCGGCGGTCATCTCCGCCGGGTTGGCCAGTTGCTCCCACTCGTCCAGCAGGCTGGAGTCGACCTGGCGCACCATCTCGCCGAGCCAGGCGATCAGATCCTCGAGGTCCTCGGACTTGAGGTCGTCCGGGACGGTGTGGTCGAGGGCCTTGAAGGCACCGGCGAGGTAGCGCAGCACGATGCCCTCGGTGCGGGCCAGCTCGTAGTACGAGGTCAACTCCGTGAAGGACATGGCCCGTTCGTACATGTCCCGGATCACGGACTTCGGGGACAGTGGGTGGTCGCCGACCCACGGGTGGCTCTTGCGGTACGTGTTGTACGCGTGGAAGAGCAACTCCTCCATCGGCTTGGGGTAGCTGACGTCCTGGAGGCGCTCCATGCGGTCCTCGTACTCGACGCCGTCCGCCTTCATCGCGGCCACGGCCTCGCCACGCGCCTTGTTCTGCTGGGCGGCGAGGATCTGCCGCGGGTCGTCCAGCGTGGACTCGACGACGGACACCATGTCCAGCGCGTACGACGGCGATTCGGGGTCCAGCAGCTCGAACGCGGCGAGGGCGAAGGTCGACAGCGGCTGGTTCAGGGCGAAGTCCTGCTGAAGGTCGACGGTGAGGCGCACGATGCGGCCCTCGGCGTCCGGGGTGTCGAGCTTCTCGACGATGCCGCCGTCCAGGAGCGAGCGGTAGATGGCGATCGCCCGCCGGATGTGCCGCAACTGCTGCTTGCGCGGCTCGTGGTTGTCCTCCAGGAGATGCCGCATCGCGTCGAAGGCGTTGCCGGGGCGGGCGATCACCGACAGCAGCATCGTGTGCGTGACCCGGAAGCGGGACGTCAGCGGCTCCGGGTCGGAGGTGATGAGCTTCTCGAAGGTGCCCTCCGTCCACCCGACGAAGCCCTCGGGTGCCTTCTTGCGGACGACCTTCCGGCGCTTCTTCGGGTCGTCTCCCGCCTTGGCGAGGGCCTTCTCGTTCTCGACGACGTGCTCGGGAGCCTGGGCGACCACCAGACCCGCCGTGTCGAACCCCGCGCGTCCGGCGCGCCCCGCGATCTGATGGAACTCACGGGCGCGCAGCGTACGTACCCGGATGCCGTCGTACTTGGCCAGCGCCGTGAACAGCACTGTGCGGATGGGCACGTTGACGCCCACCCCCAGCGTGTCCGTGCCACAGATGACCTTCAACAGGCCCGCCTGCGCGAGCTTCTCCACCAGGCGCCGGTACTTGGGCAACATGCCGGCGTGGTGCACGCCGATGCCGTGCCGTACGTAACGGGAGAGGTTGCGGCCGAACTTGGTGGTGAAGCGGAAGTTGCCGATCAGCTCGGCGATCTGGTCCTTCTCCTCGCGCGAGCACATGTTGATGCTCATCAACGCCTGCGCCCGCTCCACGGCCTGCGCCTGGGTGAAGTGCACGATGTAGACCGGCGCCTGCCTGGTCTCCAGCAGCTCGGTCAGCGTCTCGGTGAGCGGGGTCAGCTTGTACTCGTAGGAAAGGGGCACCGGCCGGGTCGCCGAGCGGACCACCGAAGTGGGGCGCCCGGTGCGGCGGGTGAGGTCCTTCTCGAACATCGCGACGTCGCCGAGCGTGGCCGACATCAGGATGAACTGGGCCTGCGGCAGCTCCAGGATCGGGATCTGCCAGGCCCAGCCGCGGTCCGCCTCCGCGTAGAAGTGGAACTCGTCCATGATGACCTGGCCGACGTCCGCGTGCTTGCCGTCGCGCAGCGCGATCGACGCGAGGACCTCCGCGGTGCAGCAGATGATGGGCGCGTCCGAGTTGACGGACGCGTCGCCGGTCAACATGCCGACGTTCTCGGTGCCGAACATCTTGCACAGCTCGAAGAACTTCTCCGAGACCAGCGCCTTGATCGGGGCGGTGTAGAAGGTGACCTCGTCCCGGGCCAGCGCGGCGAAGTGCGCACCGGCGGCGATCATGCTCTTGCCGGAGCCGGTGGGCGTCGACACGATCACGTTCGCACCGGAGACCACCTCGATCAGCGCCTCCTCCTGATGGGGGTAGAGCGTGAGACCGCGCTCCCGGGCCCACGACTCGAAGGCTTCGTAGAGGGCGTCGGGATCTGCGGTCGGCGGCAACTGGTCGATGAGGGTCACGACCCCATCTTGCCTGGCGCCGTGGCCGATGGGGGAATCGGCCGCGGGGACGAAGATCGTTGCCGCTACGCTGTGTCGCCGACACAGTGTCAGGGCGCCCGAGCAACTGACCGGCGGCGTAAGAGGAATGGGGCGGGGAACGGCCATGATGGGACCAGCACACTCACTGTCGGGAGCGGCGGCCTGGCTCGGCGTCGGAGCGGCGACCGCCGCGGCCGGGCATCCGATGCCGTGGCCGGTGATCCTGGTCGGCGCACTGATCTGCGCCGGCGCGGCGCTCGCCCCGGACCTGGACCACAAGGCGGCGACCATCTCCCGGGCCTTCGGCCCCGTCTCCCGGACCGTGTGCGAGGTCGTCGACAAGCTGTCGTACGCCGTCTACAAGGGGACCAGGAAGCAGGGCGACCCGCGCCGCAACGGCGGGCACCGCACGCTCACCCACACCTGGCTGTGGGCGGTCCTGATCGGGGCGGGGAGTGCGGGCGTGGCGATCCTGGGCGGTCGCTGGGGAGTGCTGGCGATCCTCTTCGTGCACATGGTGCTGGCCATCGAGGGACTGCTGTGGCGGGCGGCCCGCGGCTCCAGCAGCGACATCCTGGTGTGGCTGCTGGCGGCGACCAGCGCGTGGATCCTCGCCGGAGTGCTGGACAAGCCGGGCAACGGTTCGGACTGGCTGTTCACGGACCAGCACCAGTACCTGTGGCTCGGCCTGCCGGTCGTGCTGGGTGCGCTGGTGCACGACATCGGGGATGCGCTGACCGTCTCCGGCTGCCCGATCCTGTGGCCGATCCCCTTGGGCCGCAAGCGCTGGTACCCGATCGGCCCGCCGAAGGTGATGCGGTTCCGCGCGGGCAGCTGGATCGAGCTCAAGGTGCTGATGCCGGTGTTCATACTGCTCGGGGGAGTGGGCTGCGCGGCGGCGCTCAACGTGATCTGAGGCCCGACCCCGGTTCCGGCGTCGGCGCGGTCAGTGGCTCACGCCCCGCCGGAACCCTCGCCCGCCCCGCCGCCGTAGCGCCGTTCGAACTGGGCGATGCGGCCCTCCGAGTCCACCGTCCGCGCCTTGCCGGTGTAGAAGGGATGGCTCTCCGAGGAGATCTCCACGTCCACGACCGGGTAGGTCTCGCCGTCGTCCCACTCGATGGTTCGGTCGCTGGTCGCGGTGGACCGGGTCAGGAAGGCGAATCCGGCGGCGCGGTCACGGAAGACCACGGGGTGGTAGTCGGGCTGCTTGTCCTGCTGCATGGCTGCTCCTCCTGCGGCGCTGGTGCGGTGGACGGCGGCGGGGCGGCGAGGTCAGCCGTAGAGGGAGTCCTCGTCCTCGTCGACGATGTGCATCGCGGCCTCCTCGGCGGAGGCGGCGGCGCCGTCGATGCCCACGTCCGTGGCGATCAGGGCGCTCTCCTCGTCCTCGTGCGCTCCCTCGTCGGGTGCCACGAGCCGGCCCGATCGGGTGTCGCCGACCTCGATGTCCAGGAGTTCGCCGTCGGTGTCCTCGGAATCGCCGAGGCCGTCCCCGTCGGGCACCGCGAGGTCCGGGACCTCCTCGGCGAGGCGTTGGTCGAGCGTCTCGCCGTGCTGACGCTCGGCGGCCGTCACGTCGTCGCGTTCCACCGCCCAGGGGCGGTCCGGCGGGGACCAGCCGCGGTCGAGGGGGTCCTCGACGCCGTCGGCCACCAGGGTGTCCTCCGCGTCGAGCAGACCCGCGTCGTCCTGCACCTCGGATCCGTCGGGCTGGTAGACGTCGTCTCCCCATCCGTCGACGCTGTTCACGGCTACCTCCAGGTGGTGGGGACCGGCCCGTTCTCACCGCGCTCGGCGGCGGGTCGCCGCCGTGCGGGGCACAGGCGACGCCCGGCACGGACCACATGGTCCCCGGGCACTTCCCGAACCGGTGCCGCTCCCCAGCCTTCCACCCCTTTTCCCCACCGCGCAACGGCACGGCTCGAGTGGTCCGGCTTCCCACCAGCCCCCACCGACCCGCGGACCGGTCACTTCGCACTCCGACCGGCGCGGCAACCGACCCGCGGATCGGTCACCGCTCCACCGGCGGAGCTACCCGTGCCAGGACCGCCAGAGCGCCGCGTACGCCCCCTCCGCCGCCACCAACTCGTCGTGGCTGCCCAGTTCGCTGATGCGGCCGTTCTCGACGACGGCGATGACGTCCGCGTCGTGGGCGGTGTGCAGGCGGTGGGCGATCGCGACGACCGTGCGGCCGTCGAGGACGCGGGCCAGGGAGCGTTCCAGGTGACGGGCCGCGCGCGGGTCGAGCAGCGAGGTCGCCTCGTCCAGGACCAGCGTGTGCGGGTCGGCCAGCACCAGCCGGGCCAGCGCGATCTGCTGGGCCTGGGCCGGTGTGAGCGCCAGCCCACCCGAGCCCACCTCGGTGTCGAGGCCCTCGTCCAGCGCCCGCGCCCAGCCGTCCGCGTCGACCGCGCCCAGCGCCGCCCACAGCTCGGCGTCCGCCGCGTCGGTCCGGGCGAGCAGGAGGTTGTCGCGCAGGGAGCCCACGAACACGTGGTGCTCCTGGTTGACGAGGGCAACATGGGAGCGGACGTGTTCCGCGGTCATCCGGGAGAGTTCGGCGCCGCCCAGGGTGATCCGGCCGTCCCGGGGCGCGTAGATGCCGGCGAGGAGCCTGCCCAGGGTGGACTTGCCCGCGCCCGAGGGGCCCACAAGGGCCAGCCGGGTGCCGGGCGCGACCTCCAGGGACACCTTGCGCAGCACGTCGACGCCCTCGATGTAGCCGAAGTGCACCCGGTCCGCGTGCACGTCCCGGCCCTCGGGCGACAGTGCGGCATCCCCGGCGTCGGGCTCGATGTCCCGGACGCCGACCAGCCGGGCCAGCGAGACCTGGGCGACCTGGAGCTCGTCGTACCAGCGCAGGATCAGGTTCACCGGGTCGACGAGCATCTGCGCGAGCAGGGCACCCGTCGTCAGCTCGCCCACCCCGATCCAGCCGTTCAGGACGAACACCCCGCCGAGCATCAGGACCGAACAGAGCACGGTGACATGAGTGATGTTGATGACCGGGAAGAGCACCGACCGCAGCCAGAGCGTGTAGTTCTCCCAGGCGGTCCACTCCTTGACGCGGCGTTCCGAGAGGGCGATGCGCCGGTCGCCGAGGCGGTGCGCCTCGACGGTGCGGCCGGCGTCCACGGTCTCGGCCAGGGCCGCGGCCACGGCGGCGTACCCGGCGGCCTCGGAGCGGTAGCCGGCCGGTGCGCGCTTGAAGTACCAGCGGCAGCCGATCACCAGCACCGGCACCGCGATCAGCACGGCGGGCGCCAGCGACGGCACGGTGACGACCAGACCGCCGAGCAGCAGCAGCGCCCACACCACCCCGATCGCCAGTTGCGGCACGGCTTCGCGCATCGCGTTGGCGAGCCGGTCGATGTCGGTGGTGATGCGGGACAGGAGGTCGCCGGTGCCCGCCCGTTCCAGGACCCCCGGAGGCAGCCCGACCGACCGGACGAGGAAGTCCTCGCGCAGGTCGGCCAGCATCCGCTCGCCGAGCATCGCGCCGCGCAACCGCACCTGATGGGTGAACACGGCCTGGACGACGAGCGCGACCGCGAACACCCCGATGGTCAGGCCCAGATGCAGTTCCCGCGCTCTGTCCGACACCCGCTCGACGAGATCGCCGAGCAGATAGGGGCCCACCATCGAGGCGACCACGGCGACCGTGTTCACGCCGACGAGAAGGAGGAAGGCACGGCGATGCCGGTGGAACAGTTCGGACACGTAGGCCCGTACGGTCGTGGGGGCGCCGACCGGCAGGGTGTTCGCCGTGGTCGGGGCCGCCGGGTCGTAGGCCGGGGGCGCCACGCCGATCATGCGCTCTCCTCGATTTCTTCCAGTGCGCTCCGCAGCGCGGCTTCGTCGTCCAGGGCATCGTCGTCGGACAAGGCACCCCGCAAGGAGGCTTCATCGTCCAAGGCACTCCGGAGGGAGGCCTCGTCGTCCAAGGCACCCCGCAGGGTGGCCCCGTCGTCCGTCGGCGGGCCGCCCCGCGACGCGGACTCCTCCTCGGTCTCGCGGGTCACCACGGCCCGGTACCGGGGCTCGCTCCGGAGCAGCTCGCGGTGGGCGCCGACGGCCACCACCGCGCCCTCGTGCACGAGCACGACCCGGTCCGCCTGGTCCAGGAGCAGCGGCGAGGAGGTGAACACCACCGTGGTCCGGCCCGCCCTCAACTCCCGTACGCCGTCGGCGATCCGGGCCTCGGTGTGGGAGTCGACGGCGGAGGTCGGCTCGTCCAGGACCAGGACCTCCGGGTCCGTGATCAACGACCGCGCAAGGGCGAGCCGTTGGCGCTGGCCGCCGGAGAGGGAGCGTCCGCGTTCGGTGACGCGGGAGTCCATCGGGTCCTCGGTGCCGAGGGAGCCCTGGGCGAGCGCCACCAGCACGTCCCCGCACTGCGCGGCGGCCAGGGCCTCCGCCGCGCCGACCGCACCCGAGGCGGGCACGTCGAGCAGCTCGCGCAGCGAACCGGACAGCAGCACCGGGTCCTTGTCCTGGACGAGGACGGCGGTGCGCGCCGAGTCGAGGGGGAGTTCGTCGAGCGGTACGCCGTCCAGGAGCACGGAGGTGCCGGCCTCGGCGGGGTGTCCGCCGAGGCGTTCCGCCAGCCGCCCGGCCGCGTCCGGATCGCCGCACACCACGGCGGTGAGCCGGCCGGAGGGCGCCAGCAGACCGGTGTCCGGGTCGTACAGATCCCCGGCGGGCACCTCGGCCGCGCGCGTCCCCACGGTGTCGGTGACCCGCTCCAGGGACAGCACGTGCGCGGCGCGCTTGGCCGAGGGCCGGGAGAAGGAGTACGCCATGGCGATCTCCTCGAAGTGCCGCAGCGGGTAGGACATGATCATCACCGCGCTGTAGACGGTGACCAGTTCGCCCACCGTGACCCGGCCCTGGCGGGCGAGTTGCACACCGTGCCAGACGATCGCGATCAGCAGCAGACCCGGCATCAGCACCTGGATCGCGGAGATGACCGCCCACATCCGGGCACTGCGCACGGCCGCGTGGCGGACCTCCTGCGAGGCGCGGCGGTAGCGGTCGAGGAACAGTTCCTCGCCGCCGATGCCGCGCAGCACCCGCAGTCCGGCGACGGTGTCGGAGGCGAGCTCGGTGGCGCGGCCCGCCTTCTCGCGCTGTACGTCGGCACGCCGGGTGGCGCGGGGCAGCAGCGGCAGCACGGAGATCGCCAGCACGGGCACACTCACGGCGACGACGACACCGAGCGCCGGCTGGTACACGAACAGACCGACGCACACGATGACGATCGTCAGCGCGGCGGCCAGGAAGCGCGACAGCGCCTCCACGAACCAGCCGATCTTCTCGACGTCCCCCGTGGACACGGCCACGACCTCACCGGCGGCGACCCGCCGGGTCAGCGCCGAGCCGAGGTGGGACGCCTGGCGGGCCAGCAGTTGTTGGACGCGGGCGGCGGCCGTGATCCAGTTGGTGACGGCGGTCCGGTGCAGGAAGGTGTCGCCCACGGCGATGCCCGCCCCGCACAGCACCATCAGCCCGCCGGTCAGGGCCAGCCGGCTCCCGGAGCGGTCGACCACGGCCTGCACGGCGAACCCCACACAGAACGGCAGCGCGGAGACGGACACGAAGTGCAGCAGCCCCCAGGCCAGGGACTTGAACTGTCCACCGAGCTGATTCCGGCCGAGCCACCACAGGAATCGAGGCCCCGAGCGCGCGTCCGGCACACCCGGGTCGGGATACGGAAGGTCTTGAATCTGCATGACGTCCCAGTGGCTCTTGTCAGACGGGAAGGGGAGGGGAAAGGAGGGAACCGCGGAACGCGGCAACAAACCGTGAAAGGTTCGCGTCGCAGAGTGGTCGGAAGCAAGGGGTTTTCCCGGCCGGGGGTCAGAACCGGCGTTCACCCATCAGGGGCGAGATGTCCGTGACCTCACACAATGCCGCTGAACGCGATGTGACCATGGCCGAATGCAGAGTGGCGGCACACGACGTGCGACGGTCGCGATGGCGGCTCTCGGTTCCCTCCTGACGATGACGACCCTGTCCGCGTGCGGAAGCGCGCACACCGGACACCCCGGCGGCCGGGAGGGAAGACCCGGCGCACCGGCGACCCACCCGAGAAAGGCCGTAGCCACCCCGGACCCGACCCGCATCCCGGATGTCGGCGACCGGCTCCAGCGCGCCCTCCCCGCCGACACCGGCCAGGTCCTCGCGGTCTACGGCGACGGCAAGGACTCCCCGAACTCCAGCGCCGTGCTGTTCACCAAGCACGGCTCCACCTGGCACCGGGACGCCAGTTGGCCCGCGCACAACGGCAAACGGGGCTGGACCACCGACCACCACCTCGACGACAAGCGCAGCCCCGTCGGCGTGTTCACGCTGACCGCCGCGGGCGGTGTCCTCGACGACCCCGGCACCGAACTCCCGTACTTCCAGGACGAGTCGTACGAGGCGCCCCGCGACTGGGACGAGTCGCACTGGCACGACTTCGACTACGTCATCGCCATCGACTACAACCGCGTGCCCGGCACCCCGCCCGACGACGGGGAGCAGCCCGAGGGCGAGGACAAGGGTGGCGGGATCTGGCTGCACCTGGACCACGGCAGCGGTACGTCGGCGTGCGTCAGCCTGTCCAAAGAGGCGCTGGAACATCTGCTGCGCACGCTCGACCCGGACCGGCATCCCGTCGTGCTGATGGGGGACAGGACGCATCTCAAGGGGTAGGACACCGCCCATGAGAAGCCGGATAGTCATGTCCATGCTCGCCGGAGCGACCCTCCTGGCGAGCACCCTCCTAGGAGCGGGCCCCGCCCAAGCGGCCGATATGCAGACCCAGTTGGCCCTCGCGAAGACCCGTGCAGTCGACACGCAAGCCCAAGTCGCCTACGTCCCCGCCGAGTTCGGCACCGACTGGCACGACCCCCTCACCGCCGCCCCGCCCATCGCCAAGCCCAAGACCAAGTCCTGCCAAGTCACCCTCGCCGACACCGAGTTCCGCGACTTCACCCCGTACCGCGGCACCTACACACCACCCACGGCCTGCGGCGACCACTGGAGCAAGGTCGTCCTGCGCCTCGACGGCACGGTCAAGGGACGGCAGTACGACCGGCTCGGCTATCTGCACGTCGGCGGTGTCGAGATCCTCCGTACCTCGACACCGGAGCCATCCCCCGACGGCATCGCCTGGTCCGTCGAGAAGGACGTCACGCGCTACAGCGCCACCTTCCGCAGCACCCAGGACGTCGAGATGCTCATCGGCAACGTCGTCGACGACACCTACACCGGTGTCATCGGCGTCAAGGCCACGCTGACCTTCTACGAGGGCAGACCCGCCGCGGCGCAGACCCCCGACCGCGTCCTCACCCTCGCCGCCGACTCCACCGTCACCACCCCGCGCAACAGCGAACGCATCGTCGCCGAGGTGTACGCCACCGGATCCGGCGGTGGCTGCGAGGAGTTCTGGTATCTCGCGGTGCCCGACTCGGCGCCGTACTCCTGCCAGGCCGACAAGGGCCCCTACCGCGAGGTGCAGATCAAGGTCGACGGTCAACTCGCCGGAATCGCCGCCCCGTTCCCGAACGTCTGGACCGGGGGCTGGTCCGACCCCTTTCTCTGGTATGTCATTCCGGGCCCGCGTGCCTTCGACGTGAAGCCGATCGAATACGACCTCACCCCCTTCGCCGGGCTGCTCAACGACGGTCGCCCGCACCACGTGGACGTCTCCGTCGTGGGCGTGCCCGAGGGGCAGAGCGGTTGGAGCGCGCCGGTGAACGTGCTCGTCTGGCAGGACGCGCAGCGCGCCCACGTCACCGGGAAGCTCACCCTCGACCGGGCGGGCGAGCTCGCCAACTCCTCGACGTACACGCCCGGTTCGGAGGAACGCGTGGACACCGACGCGGGCCATCGGCTGACCGTCGCCGGGTACGTCGACACCTCGCACGGCCGGGTGCGGACCACCGTCGACCGGACGCTCGCGAACACCTCCGTACACCGTTGGACCGACGGCGAGAACATGGACGGGCTCGACGCGACCTGGACGGACGACGAGTCGGTGACCGTCGACGGGCGTGGACCGGCGCGGGCGACGGCCACGCACCGGACGTACACGATGAACGGCGTGACGACGATCGGGGCGGACGACCGGCTGCGTACCGTACTCGCGCTGGGCGACCGGGCGGCGGTCGTCGACACGCGGGACGGGCGGCGGACCGGGTGGTCACGGCTCGACGACACCTACAGCGGGGACGCGACCTACACGCTGAATGTGCCGCGCGACCAGCGGCACGCGGTCGGGACGTCGAGTGAGCGCTACCGGCTGTACGGCTCGAGTGGCTGCTACGACCGCTCGTTGAAGACCGCGCAGGGGGTGCTCACCGAGGACCTCAGCGGCTGCTGAGGTGGTGTGCGTGCGACGCGTCACTCAGGTGCGTGTTTTACACGGCTGTCACACAGAGGTTTTCCGGGGGATCAACAACGGCTCCAAAGTGTCCACTTGGAAGCCGCTTTCCGTATCGCAGAAGTCACCCCACTCGACTCCGCGAACGACCGTCCCCCTCAAGGAGTGCCCGTGCCGCCGTCCGTCCCGCCTCTGCCGCGACGCGTCGCACGCATATTGCGTACCTCTCTCTTCGCGCAGGTCGCCTGCGCGCTCGTCCTCGGAATCCTCGTCGGAAAGCTGTGGCCGGACGTGGCCACCGACCTCCAGCCCCTCGGCGACGGATTCACCCGGCTCATCAAGACGATCATCTCACCGCTCGTGTTCTGCGTGGTCGTCGTCGGCATCGCCAAGGCCGGTGACCTCAAGGCCTTCGGCCGGATCGGCCTCAAAGCGCTGATCTGGTTCGAGGTCGCGAGCACCGCGGCGCTGATCATCGGTCTGGTCCTCGCCAACGTCGTCCAGCCCGGCTCCGGGATGCATGTCGACCCGGCCACGCTCAATACCTCGGCGGTGGACGCGAAGACGGGCGGCGGCTCGCTGCCCTCGACGACCGAGTTCATCGTCAACGCGCTCCCGACCAGCTTCATCGGCGCCTTCGCCGAGAACTCCCTGCTCCAAGTCCTCATCCTGGCCTGCCTGGTGGGCGCCGCCCTGCTCCACCTCGGCCACACCAAGGTGCCGCAGGTGCTGCCCGCGATCGAGCAGGCACAGGAGATCATCTTCGCGATCGTCGGCTTCGTCATGCGGCTCGCCCCGCTCGCCGTGTTCGGCGCGATGGCCGTCCTGGTCGGCCAGTACGGACTCGGCGTCATCAAGACCTACGCCAAGCTGATCATCCTCTGCTACGTCGCCGCCGCGCTCTTCGTCGCCCTGCTCGCCGTCGCGCTGCGGCTGGTCACCGGGCTCAGCCTCTGGAAGTTCCTCCGCTACATCCGCGAGGAGATGCTCCTCGCCCTCGGCACCGCCTCCACCGAGTCCGTCATGCCGCGCGTGATGCAGAAGCTGCGCAAGGCCGGCGCCCGGGACGACGCGGTCGGCCTGGTGCTGCCCACCGGCTACTCCTTCAACCTCGACGGCGCCTCGCTCTATCTCTCCATCGGCACGCTGTTCATCGCCCAGGCCGTCGGCGTCGACCTCAGCCTCGGCCAGCAGATCACCGTGATCCTGGTGCTCATGCTCACCAGCAAGGGCATGGCCGGCATCCCCGGCTCCGCCTTCCTCGCCCTGTCCGCGACCGCGTCCTCGCTGGGCGCGATCCCGGCCGGCGCGGTCGCCCTGCTCCTCGGCGTGGACCGCATCATGGACTCGATGCGCGTCGTCACCAACCTCCTCGGCAACTGCGTCGCCGTCTTCGCGGTCTCCCGCTGGGAGGGCGCACTCGACATCGAGCGGGCGAAGAAGGTCCTCGACGGTGAGATCACGACCGTGGAGAACGATGGGGCGGAGGCTGACGTGGAGGCGGAGGCCGACGCGGAGGTCCCTGCTCAGCTCGTCAAGGAACCGGCCGCCGAGGCCAGTTGAGAGGTGTCGTGACGGGTCGCGGCTCCTGATCCATCGGAATCCATGGGAATCCATCGGGTCGGTGGGGAGTCGCGGCCCGTTCTCCTATGCGTGGTCGACGAGGTCGGCCGGGTAGGGCTGGTCGAAGTCGGCCGACTGGCTCACCCGTGCCCATGCCGCCGCTTGCGCTATCTGATCGCGTGAGTAGCTCTGCGCCATATCGACGGCACCGGCTCCCAGGAGGAGGTGGGACGGGAGGGTCGGCTGCTTCACGATCCGGACCAGGATCTCCCCGGCGCGCTTCGGGTCACCCGCGGCGACCACGGGACCGTCGAAGTGGCGGATCAGCGCGCCGACGGTCTCGTCGTACTCCGGCGGCACGTCCGGGATCTGCATGGACGAACCGGCCCAGTCGGTCGCGAACCCGCCCGGTTCCACGACGAGGTACCTGATGCCGAACGGCGCGGTCTCGGCCGCGAGCACGCGCGTGAAGCCGTCGACCGCGAACTTCGCCGCCTGGTACGACCCGAGCCCGGAGTTCCCGCCGACCCGGCCACCGACGGACGAGAACTGTACGACCGTGCCAGCGCCCCGCGCCCTGAGGAACGGGAGCGCCGCCGTCGAGACGTTGTAGACCCCCCAGAAGTTCGTGTCGAACTGTCGGCGGAAGTCGTCCTCGGGGGTCGTCTCGACGGGGGAGAGGTTGGCGTACCCGGCGTTGTTCACGACCACGTCGATGCCGCCGAAGCGGTCGACTCCCGCCTGTAGAGCCGCCGTTGCGGCCGCCCGGTCGGTGACGTCGAGTGCGACCGGCAGGACGCGGTCGCCGTACTTGTCCACGAGGTCGTCCAACTGCTCCGGCTTGCGTGCCGTGGCGACGACCCGGTCGCCGGCCTCCAGGGCCGCGACGGTGAGGTTGCGGCCGAAGCCGCGGGACGATCCGGTGATGAACCATGTCTGAGTCACGGGTATAGCAAAACACTGTTTCGTTATTAGTGCAACCGTGTTGCGCTATGCTGTGCATCATGAGCACGCCCGGTCCCCAACGCGCCCGCAGCGCCGCGGCCAAGCAGCAGCGAGAACGAGCGATCCTCGACGCCGCACGGTCCCTCGGCGCCGAACGCAGCGTGCGCGAGGTCACACTCACGGACATCGCCGCCGCCGTGGGCATGCACAAGTCCGCCATGCTGCGGTACTTCGAGACCCGGGAGCAGATCTTCCTGGCGCTCACCGCCGAGGGCTGGGAGGACTGGTCGGCGGCGCTCCGCGCGCGGTTGGGGGAACTCGCCGACGGGGACTCCGACGCGGTCGCCGTCGTCGTCGCGCGGTCGCTGGTCGAGCGGCCGTTCTTCTGCGACCTGCTCGCCCAGGCGCCGTTGAACCTGGAACGCAACGTGTCGCTCGAGTCGGTGTACGAGTTCAAGACGGTCGCGCTCGGCGAAGTCGCCGCCGTGGCAACCGAGTTGTGCCGGATACTCGCGATCACCGAGCGCTCGGCCATCGACGTGATCGCCACCGCGACGAGCATGGCCGGAGCGCTGCTCCAGATGGCCGCTCCCGGTACGCGCCTCCGTACGTTCTACGAAACCCGACCCGAGATGGCGCATGCGCTGGTCGACGTCGAACCCCAACTGACCCGCATCCTGGCCGCGTTGCTGACGGGCCTGCGCGCCACTACGACGCCGACGCGCCCTTCCGCGAAGGCGTGACCTGAGCCGACGCCGGTCGACCGCGGCTCACGGCATCGGTGATGGGCCGCGCGTACTGGCGAACCGGCTCCGATAGTGCGTCGGTGTCGTGTCCAGGTGGCGGGCGAAGGCGCGGCGCAGGGTCTCGTCGGTGCCGAGGCCGCTGTGGTGCGCGGCGGAGGTGACGCTGTGGCCTTCGAGGAGGAGATGCTGGGCGCGGTCGAGCCGGACCCGTTCCACCCAACGGGCGGGTGTGGTGCCGAGTTCGGTACGGAAGAGCCGCGTCAGGTGCCGGGGGCTGACGGCCGCCGTCGCCGCCATGGCGGGCAGGCTGTGGTCGCCGGCCGGGTCGGCCAGCACGGACGCGATCAGGGACCGTAGCGGATCGGTGCGCGGTGGCCGGGTCGCGGTGGCGGTGGAGAACTGCGACTGCCCGCCCGGGCGTTGCATGAAGACGACCAGTTCACGTGCAATGTCCCTGGCCACGTCCGCTCCGTGGTCGTCCTCGACGAGGGCGAGCGCCAGGTCGATCCCGGCGCTGATGCCGGCCGAGGTGACGAAGCGGCCGTCGCGGACATGGATGGCGTCCGGTTCGACGCGCACCCGGGGGTAACGGCGGGCCAGCGTCTCGGCCTGTCGCCAGTGGGTCGTGGCCGAACGGCCGTCGAGCAGGCCGAGTTGGGCGAGGACGAAGGCGCCCGTACAGACGGACGTGACCCGCGCGGAGTGGTCGGTGAGGGTGCGGGCCGCGCTCAACAGGGCTTCCTCGGCGGGCTGTTGGGCGAGCCGGTCGCCTCCCGTCACCACGATCGTGTCGACCGGTCCGGCGTCCACCGCGGTCACCGTGCCGGTCAGCGTCAGCCCGTTGGCCGCCGTGACCGCGCCGCCGTGGGGAGAGACCAGCACCAGTTCGTAGGGGTGACCGAGCCGGCCCGACTGGTGCAGCACCTCGGCGGGGCCGCTGACATCGAGCATGGTCACGCCGTCGAAGACGAGGAATCCGACTCGGTGCGTCATCGCATGAGCCGTGTCTGAATCTGTGGTTTACATGGCCGTGAGGACATGGCTCCAGCGTACGACGCCGCCGATCCTGGAGACACAGCCCATGGCGAAGAGATCGAGGAGAGGGAAAGACGATGAGTGAAGTGATCGCAGGCGTGGAGATCCCGGACAGCGTGCTGGCGCGCGAGGCGACCGAGCTGGTGCGCGATGCCGCGTCGCAGTTGCTGTACGACCACTCCCGGCGGGTGTTCCTGTGGGGAGCCCTGCGCGGACGGGACCAGGGGCTCGCCTACGACCCCGAACTGCTCTACGTGGCCGCGATGTTCCACGACCTCGGACTCACCGAGAAGTTCCGCCGCACCGACCAGCGCTTCGAGATCGACGGCGCCGACGAGGCCCGCCGGTTCCTGCACGCCCACGGCATCACCGGTGAACCGGCCGACCGGGTCTGGGCGAGCGTCGCGCTGCACACCACGCAGGAGATCCCGTTGCACATGTCGGCCGAGATCGCCCTGGTCAACCGGGGCGTCTCGCTGGACGTCGTGGGCATCGGCTATGACGCCGTCTCCGACGAGCAGCGTGCGGCGGTCGTGGCGGCACACCCCCGCCCGGACTTCAAGAACGGGATCCTCGCCGCCTTCACCGAGGGCATCAAGGACCGCCCCGAGACCACCTTCGGCAACATCAAGGCGGATGTGCTGGCGCACTTCGTGCCCGGTTTCGTGCGGGGCGACTTCGTCGAGAAGATCAAGGGCTCCAGCTGGGCGGAGTGAGACCGGGTGGCGGGTGGCTGGCGCGGGCGGCAGATAGCGCTTGATGGTGAGCGGCGGGGGCGGTTAGTGGTGAGCGGCGTTCAGTGGCGGGGTCGGCCGTTAGCGGTTGGGCGCTGAGCGGCGTTCAGGGGCGGTTGCCGGCGGTCAGCAGGAGTGCCCGTGCCCCTCGTGCACGCCGTGCGCCCCGTGTCCTTCGTGCGCCCCGTGTCCTTCGTGCGTGCCGTGCTCTTCATGCGGGCCATGACCCGCATGCGCCCCGTGGTCCTCATGCGCACCAGGCGCCCCATCCACCAACGTGTCCAGCAACGCCCGCAACACCTCACGCTCGACATCCGTGAGCGGCGCGAGAATCTCGTTCGCCGCCCCCCGCCGCGCTCCGCGCAACTCGCTCAGCGCCTTGCGGCCGTCGTCCGTGATCTCGATCCGGATCACCCGGCGGTTGGACGGATCGGGCACCCGCCGCACCTTGCCGCTCGCCTCCAGGCCGTCGACCAGCGTCGTCACGGCGCGCGGCACCACCTCAAGCCGCTCGGCGAGGTCGGCCATGCGCGGTGGGGAGTCGAAGTGCGCGAGGGTGCGCAGCAGCCGGGACTGGGCGGGGGTGATGCCGAGGTCGCGCTGCTCCAGATGACGCTTCTGGATGCGGTGCACCCGGCGGGTGAGCCGCAGCAACTGCTCCGCGAGCAGGCCGTCGGAATCGGGGGTGGTCATACGGGAACAATATCAGGACCAAGTGCATTGTGAGTATAGGTAACAATGAGCTATGCTCCATCAGGTCTCATCGCTCCACGAGCTCTGAGCGCCTGAACAGTCCTGATCGCCTCACCATCCGTAGGAGACCATGCCCCGCGACGACATCAACTGGACACCGTCCCCCGGCACCTCGACCGACCAACCCCGGCAGGTGCGCCGCATCCTCAAGCTCTTCAAGCCCTACCGCGCCCGGCTCGCGGTCGTCGGCCTCCTGGTCGGTGCCGCGTCCCTGGTCACCGTGGCGACCCCGTTCCTGCTGAAGGCCACGCTCGACACCGCCATCCCGCAGGGCCGCACGGGTCTGCTGAGCCTGCTCGCGCTCGGCATGATCCTGAGCGCCGTACTGACCAGCATCTTCGGCGTGCTGCAGACCCTGATCTCCACGACGGTCGGCCAGCGCGTCATGCACGACCTGCGCACAGCGGTCTACGGCCGCCTGCAGCGCATGTCGCTCGCCTTCTTCACCCGGACCCGCACCGGCGAGGTCCAGTCCCGCATAGCCAACGACATCGGCGGCATGCAGGCCACCGTCACCTCCACGGCCACCTCCCTGGTCTCCAACCTCACCAGCGTGGTCGCCACGATCATCGCGATGATCGCCCTGGACTGGCGCCTGACCGTCGTCTCGCTGCTGCTGCTCCCGGTCTTCGTGTGGATCAGCCGCCGGGTGGGCAACGAACGCAAGAAGATCGCCACCCAACGCCAGCGGCAGATGGCCGAGATGGCCGCCACGGTCACCGAGTCGCTGTCCGTCAGCGGCATCCTGCTCGGCCGCACGATGGGCCGCTCCGACTCGCTCACCCGGTCCTTCGCCGAGGAGTCCGAGGGGCTGGTCGACCTGGAGGTCCGGTCGAACATGGCCGGCCGCTGGCGCATGGCCGTCATCTCGATCGTGATGGCCGCGATGCCCGCCGTCATCTACTGGACCGCCGGCATGACCCTCCACCTGGGTGGCCCGGACGCCTCGATCGGCACGATCGTCGCCTTCGTCTCGCTCCAGCAGGGCCTGTTCCGCCCGGCCGTCAGCCTGCTGTCGACCGGCGTCCAGATCCAGACCTCGCTGGCGCTCTTCGCGCGCATCTTCGAGTACCTCGACCTGCCGATCGACATCACCGAGCGCGAGAACCCGGTCCACCTCGACACCGTCAAGGGTGAAGTCGCTTTCGAGGGCGTGGAGTTCCACTACGACGACAAGAGCGGCCCGATCCTCGACGGCATAGACATCGCCGTCCCGGCCGGCAACAGCCTCGCGATCGTCGGCCCGACCGGCGCCGGAAAGTCGACCCTCGGCTATCTCGTGCCCCGGCTCTACGACGTGACGGGCGGCCGGGTCACCCTCGACGGGGTCGATGTCCGTGACCTGGACTTCGACACGCTCGCGCGTGCCGTCGGCGTCGTCTCCCAGGAGACGTACCTCTTCCATGCCTCGGTCGCCGACAACCTCCGCTTCGCGAAGCCGGACGCCACCGACGAGGAGCTGTACACGGCGGCGCGCGCTGCGCAGATCCACGAGCACATCGCGGGCCTGCCCGACGGCTACGACACCGTTGTCGGTGAGCGCGGACACCGGTTCTCCGGCGGCGAGAAGCAGCGCCTGGCCATCGCCCGCACGATCCTGCGCGACCCGCCGGTCCTCATCCTGGACGAGGCGACCAGCGCGTTGGACAACCGCACCGAAGCGGCCGTCCAGGACGCCATCGACGCCCTGTCGGCCAACCGCACCACGCTCACCATCGCCCACAGGTTGTCCACCATCCGCAGCGCCGACCAGATCGTGGTCCTCGACTCCGGGCGCGTTGCGGAGCGGGGCACGCACGAAGAACTGCTCGACCAGGACGGGCGGTACGCGGCCCTCGTACGCCGGGATGCCCAACTGGAACCGACAAGCTGAAGATATGCCGGGTTTGTGACGATATGCGGGTTACCGTGCCCGCATGCAGATGAACACTCCGCCACGGAGCACGATTCGACTGACCCGCAGGGGCCGGGTCGCCCTCATCGCGACCGGGGCCGTCGTGGCCGGCACCGCCGTGGCGGTGCCGCTGCTGAGCCTGGAGAGCGAGGGGGACACCCGGCCCACGTCACTGGTGATCCCGGAGGGCTGGCGCTCGGGCCAGATCTACGAAGCCGTCGACAAGGCCCTCGCGCTGCCGGTCGGCACCACCAAGAAGTCGATCGCGAAATCCGGCCTGAAGCTGCCCACCGACGCGGAGGGCAATCCCGAGGGGTATCTCTTCCCGGCGACGTATCCGCTGGAGAAGAAGTCGACGCCCGCGTCGCTGCTGTCGTTCATGGTCAACACCGCGAACAAGAAGTTCAACGGCGCCCCGGTCGCCGCGGGCGCCCAGCGCAACGCGATGAACGTCTACCAGGCCGTCACCATCGCGAGCATCGTGCAGGCCGAGGCGGCCTCCACAGCGGACATGGGGAAGGTGGCCCGGGTCATCTTCAACCGCCTCGAACGCGGGATGCCGTTGCAGATGGACTCGACCATCAACTACGCGCTGAACCGCGCCACGTTGAGGACCACCACCAGCGACACCCGCCTCGACAGCCCCTACAACTCCTACCAGCGCATGGGCCTGCCGCCCACCCCGATCGACAACCCGGGCGAGGACGCGATGCGCGCCGCGATCAACCCGCCCCCGGGCGACTGGCTGTACTTCGTCACGGTCAAGCCCGGCGACACCCGCTTCGCGGCCACGTACGAGGAACACCAGCGCAACGTGGCCGAGTTCAACGCGGCCCAGAAGAGCAGCGCGTCACCCACGAGGTGACCCGCTCAGGACACAGAACGACGTCAGGTGGCGGCACTCGGCTCTCGGGCCGACGGCCGCCTGATGTCTTTGGGGCTGTTCGGAGGCGTTCGCGGACGGGTGTCTGTGGTGGTGCGGCGGGCGCGAGGGCCGGTGGCGCTGCGTGTGCCCTACGCGGGCTGCTGCGCCCGGCGCCCGAGAAGTGACCTCCGGGGGAGGGGCGGTGTCGGGTGGCCATCGGTTCTGCGGCGGGCGGTTGCCGTTGTTCCGTCCGGCTGCGCGATTGGGCGCCGTTAAGTGTGCCTGCAGCGGGGATGCTGCGGCTCGGCCCGCGAAGTGACCTGGGCGTCGGGCGGTGATCACCTCTCCCGCGAGCAGTTGCTTGCTGCCGCACGAAGCTGCGCGGATCACCACCGTGGACAAGGCTCGCGAATGGCCCGCAGCCGAGGAAGTTGGAGGCGCGGATCGGCGACCGCGTGCGCGCCCTCGATGTGCCCGCGCCACTCATGAATGCCCTCGCCGGAGGACCCTCAGACCGTGACCGGTTCCCGCTCAGCAGTCGCCTGATGTCTCGCACGGTGGTGCGATCGGCGCTGGTGGTGCTTACCGAGGGCCGGTAACCGGCTAGGCGAAGGCGTAGTTCGACGACGGTATGTGTGCCTCCGACGCGGCGCCTCCGCGCCACCCAGGAATTGGCCCCGTCGGAGTGGTCAGTTCCGCAGCCAGTAATCGTCTGATGTCCCCTGCGGCCGAGCGTCCCGTCTGATTTGCGCCGATGGTGCTCGCAGAGGGGGCCCATGGCCGGCACGGTGGAGGCGTAGCTCGGCGACGGCGTACTCGCCCTCGATGAGGCCTTCCGCCCACCCAGGTAGTGACCTCGCTGCCCGAACGACCTCAGACCGCGACCGCTTCCCCGGTCAGCAACCGTCTGATGTCCCGTACGGCCGCGCGCCCCGCGCGATTGGCGCCGATCGTGCTTGCCGATGGTCCGTAGCCGACCAGGTGGATGCGTGGGTCCGCGGACACGCGGGTGCCGTCGAGGCGGATGCCGCCGCCCGGGCCGCGTAGCTTCAGTGGGGCCAGGTGGTCGATCGCCGCTCGGAAGCCGGTTGCCCACAGGATGACATCGGCGTCCACATGGCGGCCGTCGTTCCAGTCCACCCCGTCGGGCGTGATTCGGTCGAACATCGGCTGCCGGTCCAGGACCCCGTCCGCGATCGCCTGCCGGATCGCGTCGTTCAGCGGCAGCCCGGTCACGGAGACGACACTCTTCGGCGGCAGCCCCTGCCGTACGCGTTCCTCCACCAGCGCCACGGCCGCCCGGCCCACGTCTTCGCTGAAGGGCCCCTCGCGGAAGACCGGTGGACGCCGGGTCACCCACGTCGTCGCGGACGCGTACGGGGCGAGTTCCATCAGATGCTGGGTACCGGACGCGCCCCCGCCCACCACGACCACCCGCAACCCGGCGAACTCCTCCGGCCCCGGATACTGCGCGGTGTGCAACTGCCGCCCCCGGAAGGTCTCTTGACCCGGATAGCGCGGCCAGAACGGCCGGTCCCAGGTACCCGTCGCATTGATCAGCGCCCGCGTCGACCACACCCCGTCGGACGTCTCGACGAGCAGCCGACCGTCCACCCCCTCCCGTACCGCCCTCACATCCACCGGCCGCCGCACCCGCAGGTCGAAGGCCCGCTCGTACGCGGTGAAGTACTCGGCGATCACCTCGGCGGACGGGCGGGCCGGATCGGCGTCGGTGAGTTCCATGCCCGGCAGCGCGTGCATCGCGTGCACCTTGCCGTACGTCAGCGACGGCCACCGGAACTGCCAGGCCCCGCCCGGCGCGGGCGCATGGTCCAGCACCACGAAGTCGCGTTCCGGCTCGAAACCGGTGCGCCGCAGGTGATAGGCGCCGGCCAGCCCCGCCTGTCCGGCGCCTATGACGACCACGTCGACCTCACGCATGTTGTTCACGTTCGTACGAACAGCACCGGGGCCGTCGATCTTCCCGCCCGCTCAGCGTCCGCCGCTCACCAGCAACGGCAGGCCGACCTTCGTCCTCCCCTCGACCAACCCACGCGCCGCCAGCTCGGGAATCACGCCCTCCCCGAACCAGTACGACTCCTCCAGATGCGGATACCCGGACAGCACGAACTGCTCGACGCCCAGGGCGTGGTACTCCTCGATCAGGTCGGCGACCTCCGCATGGCTGCCCACGAGCGCCGTGCCCGCGCCACCCCGGACGAGACCGACCCCCGCCCACAGGTTCGGATGGATCTCCAGATCGGCCCGCGATCCGCCGTGCAGCGCCAGCATCCGCTGCTGCCCCACCGACTCACTGCGCCCGAGGGCGGTCTGCGCCGCCGCGATCGTGTCCGCGTCGAGGTCGTCGAGCAGCCGGTTCGCGGTCGCCCACGCCTCGGCCGACGAGTCCCGCGAGATGGTGTGCAGCCGTACCCCGAACCGCACGTCACGCCCCTCCCGCTCGGCGAGCCCGCGAATCCAGTCGATCTTCTCCTTCACCTGCGCCGGCGGTTCTCCCCAGGTGAGATACACGTCCGCATGCCGGGCGGCGACCGGCCCGGCCGCCGCTGACGACCCGCCGAAGAACACCTCCGGCACGGGATCCGGCGGCAGCGCCGTCAGCCCGCCCTCGACCTGGTAGTGCACACCGCCGAAGTCGTACGGCTCTCCCCGCCACACACCGCGTACGACCGACAGGAACTCGTCCGTACGGGCATACCGCCGGTCGTGGTCGAGATGGTCGCCGAAGCGCCGCTGTTCGGCCGAGTCGCCACCGGTGACGACATTGAGCAACAGCCGCCCGCGCGTGAGACGTTGATAGGTCGCCGCCATCTGCGCGGCCAGCGTCGGCGAGATCACCCCGGGCCGGAACGCCACCAGGAACTTCAACCGCTCGGTGTGCTGCGCGAGCGCCACGGTGGTCAGCCAGGCGTCCTCGCACCACGTGCCGGTCGGCGTGAGCACCGCCTCGAAACCCAACTGCTCGGCCGCCTTGGCGATTTGGGCCAGGTACTCGATGTCCGGCGGCCGCACACCGCGGACCGCCCCGGCGCGGTTGGGCCCGTAGGCGTGCCGGTCGACGAGCGTACGGCCGTCGCCGCCGGTCGGCAGGAACCAGTGCAGACGCACGCCCATGTCACGAACGTCCCGTCGTACGCGGAGCGGAGGTGGAGGCCGGCAGGCCGCCGTTGTAGCGCGTGTCCACGAACTCGGCGAAGTCCACCTTCCCCGGAATCAGCTTGAGTTGGGTGAAGGTGTCGGCGATCCGCTGCTCCGAGGCGATGAGCGGTTTGTCGACGGCGACCGACACCCGGGTGGAGTTGGTCCGCTTCACCGACGCCAGCGCCACCTCGTACGGCAGCCCGGTGTCCTTCGACCACACCTTGGCCCACGCCTCCTGGTGGGAGAACACCCATGTCTGGGCGCGGCGCAGCCGGTCGAGGTAGTCCTTGATGGCGGCGGCCTTCTTCTTGTCCGCCAGCGCGCCGGGCGCCGCCACCTGGAAGGTGAGGCCGTTGGTCACGCCCTGGCCGGTGGTCAGCACGCGGCCCTTCCTGGCCTGGAGGATCTGCGAGGTGTACGGGTCCCACACCGCCCACGCGTCGACCTTGCCGGAGGTGAACGCGGCCAGCGCGTCGGCCGGTTGGAGGTACTTCACCTTGACGTCGCTCAGCGAGAGCCCCGCCGCCTTGAGGGAGGCGACCAGTTGGAAGTGCGCGGACGAACCCTGCGCCACGGCGATGGACTTGCCCTTCAACTGCTGCGGCGCGGTGAGCTTCGAGTCCTTCGGTACGAGGACGGCGTCGCCCTGTGACGTGCCGTGCCAGGCGGCCACCACCTTGATCTTCGAACCCGCGCCCGCGGCGAACACCGGCGGGGTGTTGCCGACACCGCCGATGTCGACGGCCTTGGCGTTGACGGCCTCCAGAAGTGGCGGGCCCGAGGTGAACGTGGACCACTTGATCTTGTAGTCCAGGTTCTCGAGTTCACCGGCGGCCCGCAGGACCGCCTCCGAACCGCCCTTCTGGTCACCGACGTCGAGCGTGAGCGAGCCCTTGCCGTCGGTGCCGGTCGAGGTCTCGGCGGCCGAGTTCCCGCCGCAGGCGCTGAGCAGGAGGGCGAGCGGGAGCAGCAGGGCGGCGGGGACGAGGCTTCGTCGCATGAGGGGGGAGTCCGTTCTCGGTAACTGGGCTGATACGTGGGGGAGTTCCGGGGGAGTTCAGGCGGCTTCGGCGGCCGTGTCGACACCGAGGCGTTCCAGGAGTCCGGCGCGCAGCTCGGCGAACCGGGGGTCGGTGATGTCGCGCGGCCGGTCCAGGTCGATGCGCTGCTCGTGCGCGATGACACCGCCGTCCATCACCAGGACACGGTCGG
The DNA here is from genome assembly GCF_016612545.1 of Streptomyces sp. MBT65. Classification (GTDB taxonomy): domain Bacteria; phylum Actinomycetota; class Actinomycetes; order Streptomycetales; family Streptomycetaceae; genus Streptomyces. The sequence continues at coordinate 24,820 of NZ_JAENRY010000082.1, forward strand.
CGAGCAGCACCGCCTCCTCGACGTCGTGCGTCACCAACAGGACGGCGCAGCCCCGCCGTTGCCACAGCTCGCCCACCAGCCGCTGGGCCTTGATACGGGTCAGCGCGTCGAGCGCGCCGAACGGCTCGTCGAGCAGCAGCAGATCGGGCTCGCGCACCAGAGCGCGGGCCAGCGAGGCACGCTGCGCCTCACCGCCGGACAGCGTCTTGGGCCAGGCGTCGGCGTGGTCCCCGAGTCCGACCTCCGCCAACGCCCGCTCGGCGACGGCACGTTCGGGTTTGCCGGGCAGCCCGAGGAGGACGTTGCGCCACACCTTCTTCCACGGCATCAGCCGGGGCGCCTGGAACGCGACGGCCTTGCGGCGCGGTACGAGGACGGTGCCTTCGATGTCCCGGTCGAGCCCGGCGAGGATGCGCAGCAACGTGGACTTGCCGCAGCCGCTGCGGCCCAGCAGTGCCACGAACTCGCCCTGCTGCACGTCGAGTTGAAGCCTGTCGATGACGGGGTGGCCGTCGAAGGAGCGGGTCAGCCCCTCGACCCGTACCGCCTGCGCTGTCGTCGGCGACCCGGTCGCCGATTGCGCGGTCACCGGCCCGTGAACGTCGGTCGCCATTGCAGCAGCAGCCTTTCGAGGGTTCGGACGACGAAGTCGGCCAGCAGGCCGAGGAAGGCGTAGACGATCAGGCAGACCACGATCACGTCGGTCTGCAGGAAGTCCCGTGCCTGCACCATGAGGAAGCCGATCCCGGCGTCCGCGTTGATCTGCTCGGCGAAGACGAGCGCCAGCCAGGCGATGCCGAGCGAGTAGCGCAGCCCGGTCATCGCGTTGGGCAGCGCACCCGGCAGCACCACATGCCGTACGAGCCCCCAGCGGGACAGCCCCAGCGACTCCCCGGCCTCGATCAACTGGCTGTCCACGCCCCGGATTCCGGCGTAGACGTTGAGATAGAGCGGGAAGGTCACACCGAGCGTGATGATGGCTACCTTGGGCGCCTCGCCGATGCCAAACCAGATGATGAACAGCGGGATCAGCCCGACGAAGGGCACGGTCCGCAGCATCTGCACGGGGGCGTCGACCAGGTCCTCGCCGATCCTGAACAGGCCGGAGACCAGGGCGAGTCCGGTGCCGATGACGGTGCCGAGGAGCAGCCCGATCGCGACCCGCTGGAGCGAGGTGGTCATCGCCGACGTCAGCGAACCGCTGTCGATCAGATCCCAGCCGACGTGCGCGATCCGTCCGGGCGAGGCGAGCACGTCGGAGCTCAACACACCGGTGCTGCTGAGGAGTTGCCACAGCGCGAGCAGTACGAGCGGGCCGGTGGTGCGGCGCAGCCAGCGCGGGACACGGGTGCGGCGGGCGGAGGTGGGGACGAGCGGGACGAGGTCGAGGGGCGAGGGGGCGTCCGTGTCGGCCTTCGCGGCGGATATACGGGAAATGTCGGGCCCGGAAGAGTCGGGTGGGGCATGACTGATGCTCATGGGTGCTCCACGGAGTGGGGGAGAGCGTCCGGTGAGAAAGGGGATACGCCTCAACGCCGCCGCGTCACGCCGGTGTACGCGGGCGCGACGAAGTGCGGGAAAAGAGGGGGTGGGGCGGAAGGAGGCGTCAGCAGCCGCGGCAACACGCGGCGGAGGCCACCCGCAGCAGGTCGATGTGACCGCGCGTGGTGAGCAGAACTGAACGCAACATGCGGCCGAAAGTAGGTCAGATGGCGTGCCACGGTCAACGGTGTCTCGCGGACTGGACCTCTCGTATCAGGGGCTGGGCGATCGCTCTGACGGGGAGCCCGATGCATGGTTCAGGGTGGTGGCCCGGCGGATGGTTCAGGATGGAGGCATGTCAGCTGCGTTCACCACCCGAGTCCTCGACGTCGCCACCGGTTCCAGGGAGCGGGTCATGGATCTGACCCGCGACTGCGAGGCCTTCCTCCGGGAGGTGGCGACCGGCCGCGACGGCCTCCTCAACATCTTCGTCCCGCACGCCACGGCGGGCGTCGCGATCCTGGAGACGGGCGCCGGCAGCGACGACGACCTCCTCGCCGCCCTGCGCACCCTCCTCCCCGCCGACGACCGCTGGCGGCACCGCCACGGCAGCCCCGGCCACGGCCGCGACCACGTCCTCCCGGCCTTCGTACCGCCGCATGCGACGTTGCCGGTGGTGGGCGGACGGCTGGAGTTGGGGACGTGGCAGTCGGTGTGCCTGGTCGATACGAACAGGGACAACCCGGACAGGCAGGTTCGGTTGTCGTTCCTTGGCTGAGGCCCGAGGCCCGAGGCCCGAGGCCCGAGGCCCGAGGCCCGAGGCCCGAGGCCCGAAGCCCGAAGCCCGAAGCCTGAGACTCGGCGGCTCGTCCGGCACACCGGTTCCCGTGCCCACGGCCCCCGGGCAGGGTCGCCAAGTACTCCGCAGGTGCCCGCCGGGACCTGGAGCGCCTGGGCCTTCCACGAGGAGCCGCGCGGCCCCGCCACCATGCGGCACGACCTCCGGGGTGTCGTGCCGCCCGGAGCGCCGGCCGTACCGCAGTGATCAGGTGGTGAAGCGGTGGGTGCCGGAGCCGACCCGGTACACCGCGCTGCCGTCCTCCTGACGCAGGTAGGTCCCGTGTGTGTGGGTCACCGACTTCGGGGTGGACGTGGGGATCCACACCTCGGCGGTCGTGTTGGGCGGCACCGTGCAGGTCAGCGTGAACCGGCCGGACCGCTGCCGCCAACGGGTGGCGACCGGGCCGTAGACCGAAGTGAACGTGGCACGGGCGGTGTTGACGGCTCCGCCGGGGCGCGGGCGGATGACGATCTCGCGGTAACCGGGCCGGCCCGCCGAGATGCCGGCGATGTTCGTGTACATCCATTCCCCCACCGAGCCGTAGGCGTAGTGGTTGAAGGAGTTCATGCCCGCGTCCTGGAAGCTGCCGTCGGGCCGGATGGAGTCCCAGCGTTCCCACATCGTCGTGGAGCCCCGGTCGATCTGGTAGCCCCAACTGGGGAACGAGCGCTGCTGCAGGAGGCGGTAGGCGACGTCGGTGTGGCCCGTGTCGGTCAGGACGGGCAGCAGTCGGGGAGTGCCGAGGAAACCTGTCGACAGGTGCCAGTCCCTGGCCTCGATCAGGGCGACGAGCCGGTCTGCCGCGGGCTTCCGTGCCGTGTCCGGCAGCAGGTTCATCGACAGGGCCAGGACGTACGCCGTCTGCGTATCGCCCTTGATACGGCCGTCGGAGGTGACGTAGGCGTCCTGGAAGGCTGTCCGGATCCGCTCGAAGAGATCGCGGTACGGGGCGGTGTCCTCGCCGAGTTCGCCGGCCATCCGTGCCGCGAGGTCGGCGCTGTGCGCGAAGTACGCGGTGGCGATGACGTCCTTGGGGGTCTCGTCCTGGACGTTCAGCCAGTCGCCGTAGCCCTGGTCCGGGCGCAGCAGTCGGTCGCTGTGCTGCTCCAGGTACGTGAGCCAGGTCCGGACGGACGGCCAGGCGTCCGCGAGGACTTGGCGGTCTCCGTACGCCTCGTAGAGGGACCAGGGGACCGTGACCCCCGCGTCGCCCCAGCCCGCCGTGCCGTTGCCGACCGTGCCGACCATCGGTGCCACGTCCGTGAACGAGCCCTCCGCGGTCCGGGAGTCCCGAAGGTCGACGAGCCACTTGGACAGGAAGCGGGCCGACTCCATCGTGTAAGCGGCCGTGGGCGCGAAGACGTTGATATCTCCCGTCCAGCCCAGCCGCTCGTCGCGCGCGGGTGTGTCGGTCGGAACGGAGAGGAAGTTGCCGCGCTGGCCCCAAGTGATGTTGTGGTGCAGCTGGTTGAGCATCGGTACGTCGGTCTCGAAGTCGAGGGTGAAGGGGGCGGACGTGTGCATGACCCGGCCGGTGACGGCCCTCGCCGAGGGCGTGCCGGGGAATCCGGTCACCTCGACGTACCGGAAACCGTGGAAGGTGAAGCGGGGTTCGTAGATCTCCTCCTTGCCGCCTTTGAGGGTGTACGTGTCGGTCGCCGCCGCGGTCCGCAGGTTCGCGGTGTAGAGGGTGCCGTCGGGGTTGAGCACCTCGGCGTGTCTGAGCCGGACGGTCGTCCCCGCGGCGCCCGAGACGCGCAGCCGCACCGAGCCGACCATGTTCTGGCCGAGGTCCAACACGTAGACGCCGGGCATGGGTTGGGTGATCTGTTTCGGCGTCAGCTCCTGCTCCACCCGTACCGGACCGTCCACCTGCGCGACGATCAGGTCGGGACCGATGGCGCCGACGCCGCCCATCCCTCGTACGCCGAGCCAGCCTGTGTCGTCGAAGCCGGGCGAGGTCCAGCCGGGGGTCTCCTTGCGGGCGTCGTACGTCTCGCCGTTGAGCAGATCGGCGGCGACGATCGGCCCTGCGGCGGCCCGCCAGTCGGCGTCCGATAGGATGCGCTCGCTCGTCCCGTCCGCGTACTCCACCTCCAACTGGGCCAGAAGCGCCGGGACTTGGCCGTACTGGCCGGGCCCGAACATGCCCACGTTGCCGGCGTACCAGCCGGGCGCCAGATACGCCCCGATGACGTTGGCACCGGGCCGCAGGAGTTCGGTGACGTCGTACGTCCGGTACTGGACGCGGGTGCGGTAGTCCGTCCAGCCGGGAGCGAGTTGGTCGAGTCCCACCCGGCTGCCGTTGAGGTGGCTCTCGTAGAGGCCGAGCGCGGTGGCGTACAGGCGCGCGCGGGACAACTTCCGGCGTGGCAGCCGGAATTCGTGCCGCAGCTGCGTGACGGCGTAGGACACCGGGACGACTCGTCCCCAGGGTCCGCTGCCCCAGGCCGCCGCCACCCGGACCGCCGGCCAGCTCGCGTCGTCGAAGCCCAACTCCCGCCAGCCGTCTGCCGGTTCCTGGTCCGTGGTCTTCCAGGAGGCGTCGGTGAACACCTTCTGCTCACCGGAGGCGGTCCGGACGACCAGCACGGCGACGAGCCCCGCCGGGCCTTCGGTCGCGTTGGTGGCGGCGGCGGCGATAACGTTGTCACCGGCCCGCACGCGGTCCAGTACGTCGATCACCGCCGGGCGTTTCCAGTCCTCGTTGTCCGTGTCGAGGTCGGTGTGGGCGACCTCGACTCCGTTCAGGGAGACGGCGTACACGTTGTCGGCGGTGATGGCGAGCGTGGCCGACGTGATTCCGTCGGGCAGCCGGGCGGTACGGCGGAACCAACGGGTGGCCGCGGGAACGCTGTTGGTCGGATCGCCCTCGGGGAACCAGATCCAGGAACCGCCCTCGAAGGACGGCGCGTCCACGAGGCCCGCCGGTGCGGAGATCCAGTCGGCGGTCCACTGCCCGGCATCCATCAGTCCGGTCTCCCACCAGGAGGGCGCGCTCCAGCCGGAGACCTGTCCGTCGGCGTCCCACACGCGTACGGACCAGTGGTAGCGCGTACGGGGCTTGAGTCCAGGACCACCGTAGGTCACGAGGACGGACTCGCCGGACGTGACCTTCCCGCTGTCCCAGACGTCCGGGCGGTCCAGTCCCGACGTGGTGGTGGCGACGCGGATCTGATAGGCGCTCTGGCGCATGTCCACTCTGTCGGACGCCAACGGCCAGCTCAGCCGGGGCCGTTGGGCGTCGATCCCCAGCGGGTGTCGGACGTATTCCACGGTCGGCGCCGTCACGCGCAGTCCGCCGCGCAGCGGCTGTGTCCCTGTCTGTGTTCCTGCCTGCGTCTGTCCGGATGCCGACGCGGCCATCGCCGGTACGCCGTCGACGGTCGCTGCCGCGACCGTGGCGACCGCGCCCGCGAGCATGTTCCTCCTGCTGATCATTACGGCTCCTCACTCGCACGGAATGGGGTGAATCGATTCAGATGGGAGAGGCGTGGGTAACGTAGAGCCTGGTGATGCCGGGGTCAATCGTCCTGCAACTGTTTTCGTGACACGGTCACTTGGCGGTCGCTCCGGGCGAAGTCGGCGTTCGAGGTGGATGAGAGGAGATTGAACGGTTTCAATCGCGACCCGAAAGGTCTTGGAACAGAGGGTGGTCGGCCGCCAACCCCGTCGGGCGACCAGGGCCCGCTCTTCAGGGCGGCGGGGGCGACAGATCTCGGCGCGCGGTGGTCGGCGCGGCGACGCTTCTTCCTCAGCGGCGAGCCGGCCAGCCAGCCGGCCTGTCGCCCGGTGCGGAGCTTCCGCGTCAGCGTTCTGCTCGGGCCGCCTTTCGCGTCCTGGCGGCGGGCGCTGCCTACCGGTGCGCTGTGTAGACGGTCGCGGTCATCGGTGCCGTAACGGAGCCGGTGCCGAGCCGGTCCGTCATCTTCTGTGTGACGGCGGCCTGGAGGGCCCGCGCGTCGTCGCGGGCCTGTACGACGGCGCTCACCGGTGTGCCGGTGAGGAACCCGGTGGCGATGGAGGCCGCGGACTCCGCGACGCCCTCCAGAGTGATCTCCTCGGCGGTGGCCAAGGTCAGTCCGGCGGCCGACAGGTCCGCGGTGACCACGGCCGGGTCGGAGTAGCCGTGGGGCACGTCCTTCAGGAACGGGGGTGCTCCGTCGGGCATGGACTGTTCCAGGGCGGTCTGGAAGGCGGCCCCGAATCCGTGCGAGGCCAGCGGGCCCCAGCTGTTGAACAAGAACCGTCCCTGCGGGGCCAGGACGCGGCGCACCTCGGCGTAGGCGGCGGGTCTGTCGGGGAAGAACATCACCCCGAACTGGCACACGACGAGGTCGAAGCGGTCGTCCTCGAAGGGCAGGATCTGGGCGTCCGCCTGCCGCCAGTCCGCACGTGGTTCCCGTGCCGATCCCGCGGTGACCATCGCTTCGTTGAGGTCGGTCGCCACCACCGAGGCCGTGGGCACCGAGGTGAGCAGGGCCGAGGTCAACGCCCCGGTCCCGGCGGCGAGTTCCAGGACCGTGCGGGGCCGCAGCACTGCCGCCCTGGCGGCCAGGTCGACGGCGAAGGGCCGGAAGAAGACCGGCACCAGGTGGCGTTCGTAGGCCTCGGGCATGGACCGTGTCCAGAGCCGGTTCGCATCGTCTGTACTCACCCGACGGACCTTAGTCCCGCGGGAGGGCCCGGGGCGGATCGCCGGGGCCACCGTGGCTTCGTGTCGGTGTGGCGGCCCGGCCACAGGTTGGGGCCGACAGGAGAATCCTGGAGCCAGGAGGCGGTCAGGGCGACAGCGGGTTCTCGGTCCGCTGGTGGTACAGGCCGCAGGCGTCGATGACCTGCGAAGATGCGGGGCTTGGAACAACGTCCCGTACGCCCCTTTCCGTAGGAGCAGCGGGCCGACACGCGCCGCGGGGTTGCCGTCGCGGTCCTCAAGAAGGAGGCCTGCTCCTACGATCAACCGACGCGCACGGGTCCGGGTTTGTTTGAGGAAGCCCGGCTGACGAAGAGCCGCGCACGCCATGCCTGGCGGAGAACGCTTGCGCGTGACGGCCTACGGGAGCAGCCGCCCATGCGGTGAAGGGGCATCAAGAATCCCCTGGTTGCTGATCCCGAGGGACAGCAGACGGAGGCAGGAAGTCTCGCTCCCTTCCGACCGGAGGAGATCGGACCGGAATTGCGCCAACTCGCCTTTAATGCTGCCCAAATCCGATCACATAGGTTTCACAAAGAAACGTCCATGAACCGGTTCCTGTGATCACGCCGATGGTGCCGCCGGGATACGTTCCCGGTCGTTTCGAACACACAGCGGCAGCACAGACGACTTGCGGGGGCGGGGCGGTGGCAGGCACCAGGGCACGGGCGGCACGGGCCAAGAGACCAGGACACGGCGTGGGGTTCGGGCGAGGCCGGTCAGCGGCACGCTGGCCGGCGGCGCTCGTGGCGGCCGTACTGGTGCTGACCCTGCCGGGCATGGGTCCGCCCGCGGCGGCAGCCACCCCCCGGCACGCCCCAACTCCGCGGCAGACCAAGCCTGTTGCCGTACACGCCGTGCGCTCGCACTACCGCGCACCCCGGCCCATGCCGGCCTACAGGAGTCCGAAGGTCAGCTGGCCCACCGGCACCGCCACCCTCGGAGTTCCCCAGTCGGGCGGCGAGACGGCGGGCGCGGGCTCACTGCCGGTACGGATCGGGCGAGCGGGCCACAGCGGTGCCCCGGGCCGGGTCCAAGTACGCCTGTTCCCGCACCGGTTCGCCACCGCCGCCGGCGTTCGCGGTGTGCTGCTGAACCTCACGAGCGCCGCCGGCACCACGGCTCGCCCGACGGGCGGCAAGGTCGCGGTGAGCCTTGACTACGCGGCGTACGCGGGCGCGTTCGGCGGTGACTTCGCCTCCCGCCTGCACCTGGTGCGGCTGCCCGCGTGCGCACTGACCACTCCGAAGATCCGTGCCTGCCGCACCCAGACGCCACTGCTCTCCCGCAACGACCTGCGCGGCCACGCACTGCACGCGGACGTGACGCTGACGGGCGCGCAGCCGACCGGCTCACGCCAACCCGCCGCCTCCGACGCCGAATCGACCGCACTCCGGACCCGGGGTGCCGTGATCGCGGCGACCTCGGACAGCGGAGGCGGAGGCGGTGACTTCTCGGCCACCTCGCTCAGCCCGTCCGGGTCCTGGCAGGCAGGCGGCAGCTCCGACGGCTTCGAGTGGTCGTACCCGATGTCCGTCCCCGGTGTGCCCGGCGGAATGGCGCCGAAGCTCGGGCTGAGCTACAACTCCCAGGCGGTCGACGGGCTCATCTCCTCCACCAACAACCAGGCGTCCGTCGTCGGCGACGGCTTCGGCCTCCCGGCCAGCTTCGTCGAGCGCTCGTACAGGTCCTGCAACGAGAACCCCGCGGGCACCACCAAGACCCGGGACTACTGCTGGTCGGACGACAACCAGCTGACCCTCTCGCTCAACGGCCAGACCTCCACGCTCATCAAGGACGACAAGACCGGCACGTACCACCCGGCAGCCGACGCCAACGAGAAGGTGGAGTACCTCACCGGCGCCGCCAACGGCGCGCAGGGCGGCGAGTACTTCCGGGTCACCACCGACGACGGCACCCAATACACCTTCGGCCTCGACGAGTTGCCCGGCTGGGCCACGGGCGACACGAAGACGAACTCCGTGCTGACCGAGCCCGTCTACGCCACCGCCTCGACCCAGCCCTGCTACAACGCCACGTTCGCCAACTCCTGGTGCCAGCAGGCCTACCGCTGGAATCTGGACTATGTGAAGGACACCCACGGCGACGTGATGTCCTCCTTCTACACGGTCGACACCGCCTACTACGCGCGCGACCTCGGCACCACGGCGAACACCCCCTACAGCAGGGACTCCCGCCTCACCCGCATCCAGTACGGCCAGCGCGACGGCGCCGTCTACACGACCAGCCCCGCGGCACAGGTCACCTTCGGCTACAACGGCCGCTGCAAGACGTCCGCGACCGGCTGCGCGACCTCCACGCTGTCCTCGTCGACGGCCACCGACTGGCCGGACGTCCCGTACGACCTGAACTGTGCCAACGCCTCCTCCTGCACCGTCGACTCGCCCACCTTCTGGTCCGAGTACGAGCTGAGCACGGTGCAGACGCAGGCGCTGTCCGGCACCACCGAGACGAACGTCGACAAGTGGGACTTCACGTACTCCTTCCCGGCGACGGGTGACACGACCTCGCCGGCGCTGTGGCTGGCCGGCCTCGTCCACACCGGTCAGGACACCACGGGCGGCGGTTCCACCGCGCCCATCGCCATGAAGCCCGTCACCTTCACCGGAACACCGCTGTCGAACCGGGTGAACCTCACCAACGGCTATCCGCCCATCACCCGCCACCGGCTCAACACGATCACCACCGAGACCGGCGCGATCATCAGCGTCGGCTACTCCGCGCCCGACTGTGCCTCCGGCACCCCCTCCGACCCGAGCACCAACACCAAGCGCTGCTACCCGGTGTACTGGACGCCCACCGGACACACCGATCCGATCATGGACTGGTTCAACAAGTTCATCGTCACCGGCGTCACCCAGCAGGACCCGACCGGCGGCGGTGTCAACGACACCATCGCCACCCACTACACCCCCATCGGCGGCGGCGCCTGGCACTACGACACCAACCCGCTGACGAAGTCCTCGCAGCGCACCTGGAACCAGTGGCGCGGCTACCAGGGCATGACGACGACCACGGGCACCGCCCCCGACCCCGTCACGCAGACCGACACCACGTTCTTCCGCGGTATGGACGGTGACACCCTGCCGGGCGGCGCTACCCGCTCGGTGAGCGTCACGGACTCCCGTGGTGACCCCCCGGTCAAGGACTCCGACCAGTTCGCCGGTCAGACGTACGAGTCGATCACGTACAACGGCAGCGGCAGCAACAAGGTGGTCAGCGATGCCGTCACCACCCCGTGGACGTCGGCCGCCACCGCCACCCATGCCGTCGCCGGGCTGCCCGACCAGCAGGCGTTCCTCACCGGTGCCGCGGACAGCAAGGTCTACACCCCGCTGGCCTCCGGCGGCACCCGGGCGACCGAGACCGCCTTCACCCATGACACCGACGGCCGCGTCACCAGGACCGACGACCGCGGCGACGTATCCACCACGGCCGACGACGTGTGTACGACGACCAGTTACGCGGAGAACACGTCGAAGTGGATCCTTGACACCGTCGACGAGGTCCGCACGGTCTCCGTCGACTGCGACACCACTCCGACGCTGCCGAAGGACGCGATCTCCGACACCCTGACCTTCTACGACCTGTCCACCACCCTGGGCGCGGCCCCGACCGTCGGCGACCCCACCTCGACACAGAAGGCCAGCGGCTACAACGGGTCCACCCCGGTCTACACGACGATGGCGAGCAGCACGCTCGACCAGTACGGTCGCGCCCTCACGTCGACCGACGCCGACAACCGCACGGTCCATACCGCGTACTCGCCGACGACCGGTGCCGAGCCGACGTCGATCACCGAGACCGACCCGCTGGGCCACGCGACCGTCAAGACCTACGACCAGCTGCGCAACGTCCCGCTGTCGGTGACCGATCCGGCCGGCTACAAGGCCTCCGGCACGTACGACGCACTGGGCCGCCTCACCCAGGTCTTCAACCCCGGCATCACCTCACCGGTCACCAAGTACGGCTACACGCTGAGCAACACCGCCCCGTCGACCATCACCACCCAGTCCCTCGAGGACGACGGCACCTACCGCAGCGCGACGATGCTCTACGACGCGCTGCTGCGGCTGCGGGAGACCCAGACCCCCACGCCCGACGGCAGCCGGGAGGTCAGCGACACCGTCTACAACACCAACGGCCAGGTGGCCAAGACGTCCAGCCCGTACAACGCGAGCGGTGCCCCGGACAGCACTCTGGTCCAGGCGCAGGACGGCCAGATCCCCTCGGAGACCGGCTACACCTACGACGGAGCCGGCCGCAGGACGGTCGCCACCGCGTACAAGCTCGGCTCCGAGACCTGGCACACGACCACGGTCTACGGCGGCAACTTCACCACCACGGTCCCGCCGTCCGGCGCCACGGCCCAGAGCCTGCTGACCGACGCCCGCGGCCGTGTCACGGACCTGTACGAGTACCACACCGGTGCGGCCGCCGATCCGGTGAACGACACCGCCTCGGACCACTCGGACACGAAGTACACCTACTACCCGGACGGGAACCGGGCCTCGGAGACCGACGCCGCCGGCAACACCTGGTCCTGGAAGTACGACCTGCTCGGCCGGCAGACCTCCGCCTCCGACCCCGACAGCGGCACGGGCAGCACGGCCTACGACGACGGCGGGCTGGTGCTCAACACCACCGACTCGCGCGGCAAACAGGTCTCGTACAGCTACGACGGCGACGGACGCAAGACCGGCGCGTACGACACCACCGGAGGCGTCGCCCAGTCGACCGCCAACCAGATCGGCGCGTGGACGTACGACACCGTCAAGAAGGGCATGCCCACCGCCAGTACCTCCTACCAGATGGGCACCGGCAGCCCCTCGGTCACCACGACGGCCCTGGCGTACAACTCGCTGGGCAAGGTCGTCGCGGAGAAGACCACCCTGGCGAACCTGCCGGCCGACGAGGCGACGCTGGCTCCCACGGCCGGCTACACCACCAGCTACACCTACAAGACGACCGGGTCGCTTGCCACCGAGGCCGATCCGGCCGAAGGCGGTCTGCCCGCCGAGACACTCACCACCGGCTACGACACGTTCGGGGAGCCGACCAGCCTCACCGGCAGTGGCACGAACGCCTGGAGCTATGTCAGCGCGATCGGCTACTCCGAGTCGGGCCAACCGCTGCAGTACACGTTCGGCCCCTCCACCAGCTGGGTCGTGCTGTCCCTCGGCTACGACGAGCAGACGGGCGCGCTGACGGACGCGCAGACCACGGACTCCACCAGCAGCACCGTGGTGGACCACACCCGGTACACCTGGGGCGATGCGAGGATCTCCAAGGGCGCGGGCCTGCTCACCGCCGTCAGCGACGCGCAGGACGGCGGAGCCGTCACGGACACCCAGTGCTACACCTACGACTTCTCCGACCGGCTGAGCAGCGCCTGGACCGCCACCGACGCCTGCGCCGCCGTCCCTGCCGCGGGGGCGAGCAGCACCGTCGGCGGCCCGAACCCGTACTGGCAGAGCTGGACCTACACCGACGACGGCCTGCGCAAGACGCAGACCGATCACGACACCACCGGCGCCACCGCCAACGACACCACGACCACCTACAACTACCCTGCGCCCGGCTCGTCCACCGACCAGCCGCACACCCTCACCAGCACCACCGCCACCGGACCCGCCGCCGCCGCGAACACCGCCTCGTACACGTACGACTCGGCCGGCAACACCCTGAGCATCAGCGGCGGTGCGGCCGGAAAACAGGACCTGACCCTCAACGACCAGGGCAAGCTCGCCACCGACACCACCAGCGGCGGCACGACCAGCTATCTGTACGACGCCGCCGGCGGTCTCGTCCTGCGCACCGACCCCGGAAAGGCCACGCTGTTCCTCGCGAACGCCCAGATCGTCGAGGACACGACGACCCACACGCTCTCGGGCACCCGCTACTACTCGGTCGCCGGTCACACCATCGCGGAGCGCAGCAGTTCGGGCGACATCCAGTACCTCGTCCCGAACCGGCAGGGGACCGAGACTCTCGCCGTCGACTACCAGACCCAGTCCGTCACCCGCCGCCAGTACCTGCCCTTCGGCCAGACCCGCAGCGGCTCCGCGAGCACGTTCCCGAACGGCACGGGCTTCGTGGGCGGCACCCCCGATCCGGCCACCTCGCTGGTCAACCTCGGGGCCCGGGAGTACGACCCGTACACCGGCCGGTTCCTCTCGGACGACCCGGTGTTCGAGTCCATGGACACGAACGAACTGCCCGGCTACGACTATGCGGGCAATGACCCCGTGACCCTGTCCGACCCCACCGGCGAGGACAACTGGTGGGCCGACCCCACGATGAACAAACCGGTCACGCCGGACGCCCCGCCGATCTCACAGAGCCTCGCCGACGAGCAGGGCTTCGGCAGCCTGTGCAACGCGCACAACTGCTCGAACTACCACCCGCATCCCGTCTTCATCTCGCCCCACTTCGGCTTCAGCGCGAACACGCCGAATGTCAAACAGCTGGCCGCCGCGTTCGCGAAGGCCTTGAAGACGCACTACGACAAGATGTTCGACCCGCGTGCGTCGACGTACAAGATGCCCGACAAGCTGCTCTCGTACGGCACCGAGGTCGGCACTTGGGACGACGTGTGCAACGGGAAGCCCGGTCTGTGTTCCAAGTCGTTCGCCGAGGAGGTCAGCGGGCTGCACGCGGCGCTCGACAAACAGGCCAAGGCGAACGAGCGCGGCACGATGTGCATGTTCTTCGGTGACTGCCACTGGTGGAAGGTGACCGCGGCCGGCGCCATCTACTTCCGTACGATGCGCGCCGGGGCTGACGGAAAACCGATGCTCGGCAACTCCGCCAAGACGTTGGGCGGCCGGGACAGGGATTACGAGGAGAACCTCGACGAAGACGGGAACATCGTCGTCGACGAGGAGGGGGACGCGCCTCCGGGCCTGTCGACCAGCACCAATCTGCCGAAGATGTTCAGGGTGGCACGGCCGAACTGGCTCTCGGGCGGCCAGTCCAAGGACCCGCTGTGGGCCATCAAGGACGATGCGCTCGCCGCGCGTGGTCTCACCGCGCGGCCGGATCCCGGGGACAAGTTCCATATCATGCTCGGGCCGGACGAGAACGGCGTCTCACCTGATGAGTACAACGCACGGATCCAGTCGACCCAGGGCGACTGGATGAACGTCCAGGCCGAGTCCATGGAGGACGTCCAGGCCTTCCTCGCGGAAGCCGAGGGCGAGGAACCCTGATGAAGGTGGAAGACAGCGTGGAGCTCAAGGAGATCCTGGCCGACTGGCGGGACTACGACGACGCGGCGTTTCGACTCGGGGTATTCCTGGGCGTCTTTCCGCGTGACCAGAAATTCTCCTCGGTGAAGCGGATGTTCTGGCAGGACGGATATCCGCTGGGCGACATGCTGGTGGACATGCTCGACCGGATGGCGGAGGCCGGGGTTCTGCTCAAGAACGACGAAGACGTGCAGTACAAGTGGAACCCGACCGCTGTCGACCTGTCATGAAGTCGACCTGTCATGAAGACGCACGCTCGGCCGCGATGGGACGACCGCGGTGACCGACCCGCGGGAGCCGCAGCCCCGTCCGGGTGACAGCGGGCCGTTCCGCCCCTGCCACCCGCGCGGTGCGCGACGCTCGTTCCGTGTGTGATCGACGCGAGTACCGTGCGCGAACGACCGCGGCCCGGCCCGGCACGCCAGGTGCCGGGCCGGGCCGTCGTTCAGAAGTCCCAGCTCTGACTCCTCGCTCCGTTGCAGCTCCAACTCACCAGCAGCTGGCCGTTCTCGGGCCGGCCGGCCAGGATGTCGAGGCACTTGCCGTTCATCCGGCTGCGGATCTCGCCGCCGTTGCGGTACCACTTCTGTTGGCTGCCGCCGTTGCAGTCCCAGGTGCTCACCGATCCCTGGTCACCGGGGTTGGCGGCGTAGATCTCCAGACACTTGCCGTTCATCCCGGAACGGATCTGCTCACCGTCCCAGCGCCACTGCTGGTTGGTGTTGCCGGTGCAGTCCCACGTCACGGTCGAGGCGCCGTTCTCGTTGTGGAACATGAAGATGTCGGCGCACCTCCCGTTCAGGTTGGACCGGAGCAGCGGTGCCGCGGCGTGTGCCGGCAGTGCCGTCACGAGAGCGCCGATCGTGAGCGCGATCGCCGCAAGCAGCGGCACCAGTCGTTTCGCAGCCTTCATGGTGTCCCTCCACAGAGCCGGTGCGCGGTTGCGCTGACTCATGGCTACGCGCCGAGGGTTGTCCGGCGCCGGGGCGTCGGCGCCGGACATCAACAGCCGGACAACCAGCGCGCGTTCCGGCTGTCGACGGGCACGGGAGGGGAAGGCCGTGCCACGCGCCGAACGGCCGCTTGACCTGGACGCCGGTCCGCTCACGTGCTTCGCGGCCGAGCTGCGGAAGCTGCGCGAGACGGCGGGCCGACCGCCGTACCGGACGATGGCCAAGCGGGCGCACTACTCGTCGACGACGCTGTCCGACGCCGCGGGCGGACGCACGTTCCCGAGCCTGAGCGTCACGCTCGCCTACGTCGAGGCGTGCCAGGGCGACCGCTGCGCATGGGAGGCCCGCTGGCACGCGGTCGCCGCCGAGATCGCCGCGGCCGCGCGGGGCGAGGAGCCCGCGGAACCCGGCGGGCCGGGCACGCCGTACGCCGGACTGTCGGCGTTCCAACCGGAGGACGCCGACCGCTTCTTCGGACGCGAGCGGCTCACCGACGAGGTGCTCGCGCGGGTGCGGGAACGGCGGTTCCTGACGGTCTTCGGGCCGTCCGGTTCGGGGAAGTCCTCGCTGCTGCGGGCGGGGCTCGTCGCCCGGGCGCGGGCGGCGGGGTGGCCGGTGCTGCTCCTCACCCCCGGGCCGCACCCCCTGGAGGAGTGCGCCGTCCGCCTCGCCGCGGTGACGGGCGAGGCCCCCGGCGCGCTGCAGACCGAGCTGCGTGCCGACCCCGAGGCACTGCACCTGCGGATCCGGCAGGCGATGGTCGACCGAGCGCTGGACCTGGCCGCCGTGGACGGCGCTCAACTGACGTGCAGGGAAAGGAGTTTCCTCGACGCGAGCAGCGACGCGCAGGCCGGCGAGCTGGCGGCGGTCAGACGGCGGACGGTCCGCCTGCGCCAACTGGCCACGCTGCTCATGGTGTTGGTGATCACCGCGGTCACCACCGGAGTGCTGGCCGTCGCCTCGCGCGACTCGGCCGTACGGCAGCGCAACGTGGCCATCGCGCGCAAGGTCGCCACCGACGCGGCCGAGCTACGCCAGCAGAACCCGGCGCTGGCCGCGCAGTTGAACCTGGCCGCCTACCGGCTGGCCCCCACCGCCGACGTCCGTGCTCAACTCATGAACACCTTCGCGACGCCGTACACGAGCCGCCTCACCGGCCACACTGCCGATGTCGTCTCGACCGCCTTCGCTCCCCGGAACTCGGTGGTGGCCACCGCGAGTTGGGACCGCACGGTCCGACTGTGGGACGTGCGCAGCACCCACCGCCCGGTCCGACTCGCGGTCCTGCGCCAGCCCTGGCGGATGCTGTCGGTCTCGTTCGGGCAGGGCGGTCGCGTGCTGGCGACGGCGAGCGAACGGTCGGTGCGGCTGTGGGACGTGACCGACCCGCGGGCGCCCGCCGCGCTGAGCACCCTGCCGGAGTCGACCACCGGGCCGTCGTGGCTGGTGTTCCGGCCCGACGGGGACCTGATCGCCGTCGGTCACACCGACGGCGTGACCCGGCTCTGGAACGTACGGGATCCCCGGCATCCCCGGTGGCTGGCCACCCTCCCCGGCCACACGAGCGCGGTCACCTCGGTGGCGTTCAGCCCGGACGGGCACACGCTGGCGACCACCGGCGACACCACCGCCAGGTTGTGGGACGTCACGGACCCCTCCGATCCACGCCGACTCGACGTGCTGCGCGGACACACCGACACCGTGACCTCGGTGGCGTTCAGTCCGGACGGACGGAGCCTGGCGACCGGCAGTTGGGACCACACCGCACGGATCTGGCACCTCGGCGACGGCGGCTCCCGGGCGCGACCACCGACCGTCCTGCTCGGTCATACGGCGATCGTCTGGTCGGTGGCGTTCGGCCCCGACGGCCGCACCCTCGTCTCGGTCGGCGGGTCCACCCTGTTCTGGGACCTCACCGAGCCGGACCGTCCGCAGCGCGTCAGCGCGATTCCCGGCGGGGCCTACCAGGCCGTGTTCAGTCCGGACGGCCGTGTGCTCGCCAACGCCGACCGGCTGCTGGACCTGCGGGACCTGTCGCTGGCGACGCACGACGACGTCGTCACGTCCCTCGCGTTCGCCCCCGGCGGCAGGCTGCTCGCCAGCGCCAGTTGGGACGGCACCGCACGGCTGTGGCGGGTCACCGGCGGCCGCGCCCTGCGGTCGCTGGCGGTCCTGCGCGGACACACCAGGTTCGTCCGGTCCGTGGCCTTCAGCCCGGACGGGCGCACCCTCGCCACCGCGAGCGAGGACACCACCGTCCGCGTCTGGGACGTGACCGACCCAAGGAGACCACGGCTCAGGTCGGTCCTCCCCTGCGCCGCGGGCGAGGTCGCCGGGGCCGCTTTCGGTCCCGGCGGTCACCTGCTCGTCGTATGGGCGCAGCACGGCGCCGGACTGTGGGACCTGACCGACCCCGGCCGTCCCCGGCCGCTGAGCCGGATCGCCGAGGGTGCCGATGTCACGATGGCGTCGTTCCGGCCGGACGGCCGCACGCTGGTGACGAGCACGGGCAACGTCGGCTCCCTGCGGTTCTGGGGCATTGGGGATCCGCGCAGCCCCCGCGAACTCCCTTCCCCCTTGCGGTCGTTGCCGCTGACCGACGGCATGTTCAGCCCCGACGACCGAATCCTGGCCGCGGTCCACCGCCCGGACCGCACGGTCTGGCTGATGGACCTCGGGGCCCACGGAGACCTCGGCCGCCCGCCGAAGGTGACGCGGCTCCGGCCGTCCGGCGCCTGGCTCTACGCCCTGGCCTTCTCCCCGGACGGCCGCCGACTGGTGGCAGGCGCGGCCGACGGCAGGGCCCTGCTGTGGGACGTGCGCGATACGACCACGACCGCTCCCGCCGTCCTCACCGGCCACGCGGGCCCGGTACCGGCCGTGGCGTTCGGCCCGCACGGCGACACGCTGGCCACCGGCGGCAACGACTTCACGATCCGGCTCCGGGACACCGCCCTGGACCGGGTCGCCGCCCGCGTCTGCGACAGCGCGTACCCGAGGATCAGCAGAGCGGAATGGGCACGGTACTTCGCGGCGACGGACTTCGACCCGCCCTGCCGTGCCCGTGGCTGACGCCCCGGAAGGCGCCGACTCGCCTACCGGGTAGGGGAGTTGCCAAGTCCGGTCGGCGATGCCGGAAACTTCCGCACAGTGGTTCCGGCAGTCGTCGCACCGGACGTCTGCCGTAGAGCACCGGACACAAGGGAAGATCCTTGCAGCAATCCTCGCGCAGAAGATCACCTCGGAAGGCGCTGGCCGCGATCCTGGCCGGCGGCACCGTGGCCGCGGGCTGTCTCGCCGTTCTGCCGTCGGCGGCACAGGCCGCGCAGACCCCGGCCGCCGACCGCCAGTCCTCCTTCACCGACGCGGCAAGGGAGTTCGGCGTACCGCTGCCCGTGCTCATGGCCGTGTCGTACCAGGAGTCGCGATGGGACGATCACGACGGGCAGTACAACACCTCGGGCGGCTACGGCCCGATGAACCTCACGGACGTCACCGCCGCGATGCTGTCCGGGAGTTCGGCGGGTACCGCCGGCCGCGGCGACCTCGCCGAACTGACCTCGGACCCGGCCCTGCACACCCTCGACAAGGCGGCCGGACTCACCGGCACCCCGACGGCGAGGCTGCGCACCGACGACCGTGAGAACATCCGGGCCGGTGCCGCCCTACTCGCCTCCTACGAGAGGGAGTTGACGGGGAAGGAATCCGCCGACCCGGCCGACTGGTACGGAGCGGTGGCCAAGTACAGCCAGTCCTCGGACCGGAGGGCCGCACAGCTCTTCGCCGACCGCGTCTTCAGGACCGTGTCCACGGGTGCCTCGCGCACCACCGGCGACGGACAGCACGTCCACCTCGCGGCGCAGCGAGCGGTCCACCCCGAGACGCGGCAGCTGTCCGAACTGAAGCTGAAACCAGCCGTGTCGGCCACCGACACGGAGTGCCCGCCCACGGTCGACTGCACCTTCCTCGCCGCGGCCGCCTCCAACGGGCAGGTGGCGGGCCGGCCGGACGACGGGGTGCAGATCAAGTACATTGTCCTGCACGACACCGAGTCGTCCTACGACGCCGCGATCAAGACGTTCCAGACGGCGGGGACGGGCGACTCGGCGCACTACGTCATGCGGGCCTCGGACGGTGCCGTCACGCATATGACCCACACCAAGGACATCGCGTTCCACGCCGGCAACTACTGGTTCAACATGCACTCGATCGGCATCGAGCACGAGGGCTACGCCGCCCATGGCGCCACGTGGTACTCGCAGGCGCAGTATCAGGCGACGGCCGATCTGGTGAAGTACCTCGCCGCGAAGTTCGACATCCCGCTCGACCGCGAGCACATCATCGGCCACGACAACGTGCCCGGCCCGCAGGACAGTTACATCACCGGCATGCACTGGGACCCCGGCCCCTACTGGGACTGGACGGCCTTCATGAACATGGTCGCCCCGGCGAAGGCGGTCCAGGAGCGGAGCGCCGCGCGGCGTGTCCCGAGGGTGGGCTCGGCGGTCACCATCAGCCCGCGGTTCTCGACCAACGAGCAGACCGTCCAGGTCTGCCCGGCCGACGACCCCACGGGCGCCACCACCGAGTGCACCGAACAGACCGAACCGTCGAACTTCCTTCCCGTGCGCACCGCGCCCAGCGCCGACGCGCCCCTCTTCGCCGACCCCGCCATCCACCCCGGCGCGAGCGCGGGCACCGACTCGATCCACGACTGGGGCAGCACCGTCGAGGCGGGCCAGCAGTTCGTGGTCGCCGACACCGACGGCGACTGGACGGCCATCTGGTTCAGCGGCGCGAAGGTGTGGTTCTACAACCCCCGAGGCATCAACACCTGTGCCGCTCCGGACGCCACGGTCCTCCACTCCGGCGACCAGCCCGCGACCCTCTACGGCTCCGGCTACCCGCAGGCGTCGGAGTACCCCTCGGGCCTGTCCCCGTCCGCCCAGAAACCCCTGACCGTCTACGCCTTCCCGGCGGGCCAGGCCTACGTCGCCACCCAACCCCCGGTCAGCGCCGACGACTTCTTCGTCTCGGGCGACACCTATGTCACCGGGGCGGCGAAGTATTACACCGTCCAGTACAACCACCGGGTCGTCCTGGTCGACGCGGCTCAGGTGTCCTGAACCGGCCGGTGCGGGCGGTGCGGACACGCCCTGCCCGCACCCGCCGACATCGAGATCCGGTGGCGCTCTCTGGAAAGATCCCCACCATGACCGACAACCCCCTGCGCCAAGTAACCGTCGACCGCACCGCCCCCGGCCGCTTCACCGCGACCAACGCCCGCGGCGGCACCCTCGACTTCGGCACCGCCGCCGGCGGTGCCACCGAGTTCACCCCGGTCGAGCTGCTGCTCGCCGCGATCGGGGGCTGTACCGCGGCCGACGTCGATGTGGCGACCACCCGGCACGCGGAGCCGGACGGGTTCACCGTCACCGTGACCGGCAACAAGGTCAGCGACGATCTGGGCAACCGGATGACCGACCTGGCGGTCACCTTCGCCGTGACCTTCCCGGAGGGGGAGGCCGGGGACCGGGCCCGCGCGATTCTGCCCCGCGCGGTCACCGTCTCCCACGACCGGCTGTGCACGGTCAGCCGTACGGTGGAGACCGGTACGCCCGTCACCGTGACGATCAAGGACGCCTGACCTCATGAGCCCCTTGTCACCGTCCCGTTCTCTGCGGGCCGGTGACAAGCGGATCGCCGGGCGCTGCGTTCTTGTGAGCACCGCCTGATCCCGTGGTCCCGACCGCCCTACGGTCCGGCCATGAAGACGAGTCGCAGCACAGGACGGACAAGTCCCAGCACAGGACAGGCACTTCGCAGCACAGGCCGGACAAGGACGTGGCGCGGTGCCGCGCTCGCGGCGCTGTTGACCGCGGGCGCGCTCACCGCGGCCGCGCCACAGGCCCAGGGGGACGGAGCCCGCACCGAGACCCCGGTCGCGTCGACGCATCCCGCCGACGGTGTGGTCGAGTCGGTGGTGCGGGTGAAAGTCCCGTTATCGCAGTCGTTCGGCGCCCGTCCGGGGGCGTGCGACTGGCTGGCGTATCTGCGCTACCGCGCCGCCGACGGCCCGAGCGCGGCGGCCGACGCCGACCGGATCCTCGTGGCCCAGCCGGGCATCCTGGAAGGGGCCGGCGCGTTCGACAGCGTCGCCCGCGACACGGTCGCCCAAGCCGCCGCGCAGGGGCGGCACATCGAGTTCTGGGCCCTGGACCGGCGCTCCAACTGCCTTGAGGATCCGACCGGTATCGCCTCCGGCGACCAGCACACGGCCGTCGACTACTACTACCGGGGCAAGGCCGTCGGCGGCCGGACCTTCGCCGGGTACGTCGGCAACGACCACCTCGGCTGGATGGCCAAGCTCGGCATCGAGCAGACCGTGCGCGACGAGTACGACCTGCTCGTCGCCGAGTTGCCCGACCAGGCCGTGCGCAAGCGCAAGGTGCTGTGCGGCGGGCACTCGCTCGGCGGTGTCATCACCGGGTACTTCGCGGCGGCCGACTTCGACGGCGATCCCGCCACCACGGCGGACGCCGGACAGAACCAGTGCGCCGGGTACTTCGCCCTCGACACGACCATCTCCACCTCGCTCGCCGACCTGAGCGGCAGCATCCCGGACGACACCAACCTGCCCGACAGCGGGCTTGGTTACGGCGTCGTCCAGGCCGGGCTCGACAGCGGCATCCTGTCGCGGTCGCTGTCCGCGCCCGTGCTGCTCAACCCCGAGACCATGACCCTGCTGGCGATCGCGGGACTCGGCGCCGTCCGCGCCCCGGACGCCGAGGCGGACCTGCCCGCCTATCTCCCCTCCAACGTCAACATCGAGGCCACGAACCGCTTCCTGTTCTCCAAGGACACCGCCACCTTCCTCACCGGCTCACCCGCGGTGAAGGACTTCCGGCTCACCAACGACGCCGTCCTCGGCTCGCTCATGGACGACAACTCCGTCCCCCTCGCATTCCTCCAGAGCAGCGTCGGCCTCTTCGACGGCGGCCCGCTCACCGACAAGAACTTCCCCGCCGCCAACGGGAGTTCGGACCAGTCCCAACTCTTCGGCGTCGAGTACAAGGCCATCCCGGCCCAGCCGCACGGCCCGCTCTACACCTGGCGGAACTACGACCGGGTCGGCGCCGCCGACGACCCCGGGTACCGGTCCGCGGACGGCACCCCCTTCACCGACGCGTCCAAGGAAGTCACCGACATCCACGAACTGGCCCGCAGCATGGGGGAGCAGCCACTGGACTTCACCGAGCAGTACTTCCCGACGAAGCTGGTCACCGACCTCGAGCTGTCCACCTCGCCCCAGGTGAAGCAACTCCTCGTGCACCCGGGCGGGTTGACCGCCAACCCGACACTCACCGTGCTCGCGGGCGACGGGCTGCTCGCCGGTCGCATCCCGGCCGACCTGCACCCCGTGATCGCCCCCGGCTACCAGCACCTGGACGTCCTCACGGTGGCACCCGTCCAGAACAACGGCCGCCCCGAGATCGTGTCCAGCAACCTCGCCGCGTTCGCCCGCTCGCCCAAGTAGCCCCCCCGCACACCAGTAGGGCCCAGGAGGATCAACTCCCGGGCCCCACCGCGTTGTTCGGTACGACCGACTTGCTACGGCTCAGATCTTGCCCGCGGCGAACGTGGCCGCCGCGCCCGCGTCGGAGGTGTAGCCGAGGTGGGCGAGGACGTCGGTTCCGCCGTTCTGGCAGATGGGGTCACCGTTGGCGCAGAAGTCGATGGTGCGGCTCCGGTAGGTGCCGGTGACGCTCTTGCCGAGGGCCCGGATGGGGTTGCCGAACAGCAGCACCGCGGCGACCTTCGGCTCTACCGCCGCGGGGATGGTCGCCACGATCGGGCTGCCGACCACCGCGCCGTCGCTGCTGATACCGATGGAGTTGTCGACGACGTTCGCGCCCTGCGAATAGCCGACGAGAATGAAACGCTGATTCGGACAGGCCGCCGCCTGCGCGTTGACGTGGTTCACCACATCGAGGTTTCCCGTCGCCGCGGACGTGAGGGAAAGGTCGGCGGGATAGTTCACCGCATAGCTGGAGAGCGTCTTTCCGGTGATTTTCTGCTGGAGCGCGGAGAACACCGGGTCGCCGACGATCAGGCCGAGTGTGCCCGGCTCGAAGGTGCCGCGAGCCGCCACTACATCGAGATCCGAGCAGGTGGCGGCCGATGCGGAGGGCGCGGAGAGGGTGGCGAGCCCGGCCCCGCCGGCCAGCGAGAGCGCGGCGAGGCACAATCGAATACGCATGGGAATCCTTTGAGGGTGGGGCGCGTGCGGCGCCTGTGGAAAGGACTGTCCCGAAGGTATTCGCGTTCCCGTGACCGGTGTTATGGACGGGAATTCAGAAACCGTCTCTGTTTTTGTCGGCTCGTGAGTCGCGGTCGCTTCATGAGTCCCGCTCACCCTCCCGCAATTCCGCCGAACGCAGCGCGAGGATCAGATCGAGCCGGGTTCCCGGATCGTGCAGGGACGCGCCGAAGAGCTTCTCCAGTTGACGCAGGCGGTAGCGGACCGTCTGCGGGTGGATATGGAGCCGGGCGGCGACATCGGGGACGTTGCTGCCGCTGAGCAGCCAGGCCAGCAAGGTCTCGGCCAGCCGAGGGCGTTGGCCCTCGGACGCGGCGTCGAGCGGCGCGAGGGCCCGTGACTCCAGTTGGGCCAGCAGGGGTTCGTCGCTGTGCAGCAGCAGCGTCGAGAGATGGTCGGCGCACAGCACCACGCCCTGCCGGGGCAGCACCCCGCGCCCCATCAGCCCCAGCGCCCGCGTGGCCCAGTGCAAGGACCGCGCGGCCTCGACGACCGGGACCGTGGGCCCGATCGCCGCCGGACGGCCGCCCAGGCCGAGGACGAACGACCGCCCGCCGAACCGGCCGTAGCCCTCGGGATCCGGCACCAGCACCCGCGGCGGCCGTGACTCCATGTCCGCCAGCGCGCCCGGCATCGCCGGCGCCCGGTCTTCCGCACGTGGGTCGGCGGGGCCCGCCAGCGCGATCACGGCGACCCGTGACGGCACCCGCCAGCGCGCGCCGTGCGCCAGGTCCTGGAGCGCCTCCGGCGCCAACGGCCCATCGCCCAGCAGCAGTTCGAGCAGTCTTCGGCGCCGCCGCTCCACCTCGCCCGCGCTGCGCGACTGCCCCTGCGCGTACCCGGCGGCGGCCGCCTCCGCGACCTCGTGCACGGTACGGAACGCCAGCTCGCCCAGCGCGGCCACCACCGCCGAATCCAGGCCGAGCTCCTCCGCCGTACGACCCATCAGCCGCCAGGCGTGCAGCCCGCCCACGCGGATCGCCGACTGCAACGCCTCCAGGCTGCGGCCCTCCAGGGCCTCGCCACGGCCGAGTTCCTCGTAGTACGCCGCCGCCATCGCGGCGTTCTGGCCCTGCGGGTCCGCGATGTGGTCGACGAACAGCGTGAGCGCCTGCACCACCCCGGACCTGAGGTTCTCGCGGTAGGTCCCGTCGGCAGGCCGCGCGTACTCGGGCACCTGGCTGCGCACCACCTCCTCCACCTCGCTGGAAACGGCGGCCAGTTGGGCACGCAGCAGCTCGGCCAGGTCGGGGGGAAGCAGCACGCCTCCGGGCTCGGTGGGTACTCCGCGCGGGGTGGGGACAGCCACGACGGACACTCCTTTCCCCCGGAGGCGGCTCGCCCACGGACCGTTGCCCGTGGGACGAGGGGGACGTCCCGTGTTGGACGGACGTCCCCTGCGCTCCGTTCCGTGCCCCGGCTGCACCGACATCACTCCGGCAGCCCCAGCGCACCGGCGAGCATCGGCCACGAGGCGGTGAACTCCCCTTTCCAGTAGGCCCAACTGTGTCCACCACCCGAGTAGAAGTGCGTCGTGACCGGAATCCCGAGCAGCGCGAGAACACCGGTGAAACTGTGCGCGGAGGGCCACAGCAGACTCTCCAACGCCTCGGGCAGCCAGTCGCCCGAACCCCCCACCACACCACTGCCGTTGGACACGTACAGAGGCGTCCCGCGCAGCCCGCCGGCCTGGGCACGCGGATTGAAGACGCGCCAAGTGAGCGCGTCCAGCAGGGGATTGCCCCACAGGGACAGCGGCGACAGGCTCTCGCGGGCCACGATCGCGTCCACCAGCGAGGGCACCCCGGGCGCCGTGGTGTCGAGGATCCCGCTGTAGGACGCGGCGGCGGTGAACGCGCCCGGGTGACGGGCCGCGTGCGCCATCGCGCCGTAGCCCCCGGTGGACACCCCGGCGACGGCCCGCACCCCGGACGCCCGGTAGTCGCGGGCCAACAGCGCCGGAATCTCCCGGAGTTGGAAGGTCTCGTAGTCGGGGCCGCCGCGCCAGACGCTCGGGATCCCCGTCGGACCCGCGTCCGGCATCGCCACGATCAGGTCGCGGCCCTCGGTGAACGCCTCGATGTCCGTCTCCCGCGTCCAGGACGTGTAGTCGTCGTGCGCCCCGTGCAGCAGATACAGCACGGGATACGTCCGAGCGGGCTGCGCGGCGAAGTCCGACGGCAGGATCAGCCGCACCGGCGCGCTGTGCCCCAGCGCGGGCGAGGACACGGACACGTCGAAGGTGCGCGCCGAGACCTGGGTCGCGGCCCGCGCCCGGCCCGCGGAGACCGTGGCGCCGAACAGCGCGGCCAGTCCCGTGGCCGCCGTGGCCCGGGCGACCGTACGGCGGGACAGGCCGACGGGCGGGCGGTGCGGCCCGTCGGCGCTCGGGGACGTTCCGGCAGGGCGATGGCAGGGCATGGCGGCTCCTCAGTCCGGTTCGGCGGGTCCGCCCGGCGAGGCGAGCACCCGCCGCAGATGGGCGGCGATCTCGTCGACGTACGGCGGGTCGAGCAGCGACAGGTGATGCCCCGCCACCGGTACGACCGTCAGCCGCGAGCACACCTCGTCCCAGCCGAGCCCGTCGTCGTCCCGTTCGTACGCCGGGTCGCGCACGGTGTGCGGAGCCGGTTCGGTGGCCCGGTACAGGACCACCCGGCCGTCGTACCGTCCCGGCCGGTGCGCCTCGCCGATCCGCAGGTCCAGGTACGAGGCACGCTGATGCTCCAACGCGGCCGACGGCACCTGCACGGCCTCGCGCAGGATGCGCAGCACGAGGTCGATGCGCTCGCGGTCGTCGTCCATCGCCACGAGCTCGTCGTAGGGCAGGGCGAGTTGGACCCCGAAGGTGTCGGCGATGTGCCGGGCGAAGCCCGTGAGGTGGGTGCGGACACGGTCCGGCCGGGGGAGCGGACGTACGGCATCGATGAGCACGACGAGTGCGACCTCCCGCCCGGACGCGGTGAGTTGACGTGCCGTCTCCTGGGCGACGAATCCGCCGAAGGACCAACCAGCCAGCAGATACGGCCCGTTGGGACAGGCGGCGATGATCTCCTCGGCATAGCGGCGGGCCTTCTCGGACACCGTGCGGGCGTCGTCGATCCGGTCCAGTCCGTGCACCGGCCGGTCGGCGCCCAGGTGTTGGGCGAGTGCGTGGTAGACGTCGGTGGTGCCGCCGGCGGCGTGGAAGAGGAAGAGCGGAGGGTGTGCCGAGTTGATCAACCGGCCTACGCGGTCGGCCAGTTCGGCGACCGTGGTGGCCTCGAACAACTCGCGCAGATGCAGCGTGACGCCGAAGTCACCTTCCAGGGCGGTACGGATACGGACGGCCATGAGGGAATCCAGACCGAGGTCGGTCAGTGTCGTCGTGGAGGTGATCCGGGCCGCCGGATGACCGGTGACGGTGGCGATGTGGTGACTGACGCGGGTAGCCACCGGGTCCTCCGGAACCGGAGCTGGGGTCGGCTCGGCCCATCCCTGCGTGGCTGTCGCCGCGACGGGAGTTCGGCCGTCGGTCCACCAGTACCGGACGTGGCGCCAGCGCGGCGCCGGGAGGTCGATGACGCGGCCGGACGGCAGCGGCAGGTCCAGTCCCGCCGCGTACAAGGTGCCCAACTCCGCGAGGAACGCGGCGGATCCGGCCGCGTCGCGGCGCAGCGTGCCGACGGTGAGGGCGCCGGGCACGTTGTCGGCGACGGCCCGGGTGAGGACCGGATGCGGCGAGATCTCCATGAACGCGGTGTGGCCGTCGGCCGCCGCGGCGGCGAGCGCCCGGTCCAGGCGCACCGGCCGACGCAGGTTGGCGGCCCAGTACTCGGCATCGAACTCAGAGGCGCCGCGCGGCTCGTCGAGGACGGTGGAGTAGACGGGGATGCGCGGAGACCGGCCCCGCACGTCCGCGAGAGCCTCGACCAGTTCCGGCAGCAGCGGGTCCACCTGCGGCGAGTGCCCGGCTCCGACGACCCGCATCGCCCGGGCGGCCCGCCCGCGCTCCTCCAGCCCCCGCACCAGTCGCGCTACGGCCATCTCGTCGCCGGTGACGACCTTCTGCCGGGGCGAGGTGTGCACGGCGACCTGCACACCCGGGAAGTCCCGCTCCAGGGTGGCCAGTTCACCGTCCTCCAGGTCGACCACGGCCATCGCGCCACCCTGTAAACGCCCGAGCAGCCGCGCCCGTACGGCGACGATCCGGGCCGCGTCCGCCACGTCCAGCGCGCCCGCGCAGACGGCGGCGGCCACCTCACCCAGGGAGTGGCCGATCACGGCGACCGGTTCGACGCCGTACGACCGCCACATCTCGGCGAGCGCCAACTGGACCCCGAACAGGACGGGTTGGGCGACGTCCAGCCGGTCGAGATCCCCGGCGGAGGCGAGGTGCTCCTGAAGGGAGAAGTCGAACACATCGGCCACCTGAGCGTCGAGTTTCCCCACGGCGGCGGCGAACGCCGGTTCCTCCAGGAGCAGTTGGCGCCCCATGCCGGTCCACTGGCTGCCGTATCCGGAGAACACCCATACGGGACCGCGCCCCACGAGATCACGGTCGCCGGTCACCACTCGAGGGTCCTGGCCACCCTGCCCCAACGCGCCCAGAACATCGCCCAGTTCACCCCCGCTACCCGCGAGGATCGCGGCACGTACCGGCCCCCGCCCCGCCCGTCCCACCGATGTGGCGCGCACCCTCGC
>NZ_JAENRY010000830.1 GCF_016612545.1 Streptomyces sp. MBT65
CGACGCCCACCGCAGCGCCGAGGACGGGGCGGGCGGATTCGACGAGACCGCCGCGATGCTCCGCGACCTGCTGCGCGAGCGCTCCACGGAGGAGGTCGAGGAGCAGGAGGAGCCCGAGCCGTACCCCGGCAGCGTGGAGGAGGCCCGGCACTCCGCCGCCGAGGCCCGTCGCTCACTGCGCGGCTGCGCCACTGACCTGTCCGCTGCCGAGAGCGCCGTACGCGAGGCGAGCGATGTGCTCGTGCGGCACGCCAACTCCACGCGCTACGAGCAGGTACGCACGCCTGCGCGGCAGCAGATCCGTGAGCTGCCG
>NZ_JAENRY010000831.1 GCF_016612545.1 Streptomyces sp. MBT65
CCGGCACCCCCGCACCGTCCGGCCGTTGCATCGCCACCGCCAGTCCATGCTCGGTCAGCCGCTCCCCGCGTACCTCCTCGGTGACCCGCCCGCGTACGAAGACCAGCACCCGGTCGCACACCTCCGTCAGTTCCGCGAGGTCGGTGGAGGCGATCAGGACGGCCGCGCCGCCCGCCGCCAACTCGCCGACGATACGGTGCATTTCGGCGCGTACGCCGACGTCGACGCCCCGGGTCGGATCGTCCAGGACGACGATCCTCGGGTCGGTGGCGAGCCACTTGGCGAAGACGACCTTCTGCTGGTTGCCGCC
>NZ_JAENRY010000832.1 GCF_016612545.1 Streptomyces sp. MBT65
ACCCCGCCCCGCTCAATCCGGCGGCCGCCGACGGCGATTGCACCCCCCACGGACTACCCGCACCCGACAAAGCGACCCGCACGGGCGGTGCGGGTGGGAGAACACAGGGCGATGGCGGAGCCGAGGCGTTTCGGGTGGAGGGGCTGCTGCTCGGGCTCGCCGCAGGGGATGCCGCCGGTTGGCCCGCCGCAAGGCACCGCGCCGCTCGCATGCCGGAATGGACCCGCCGACTGACCCGCGAACTCGACACCTTCGCCGAACAGAACGCGACCACCACCCTCCCCGTCCCCATCGCCCTGAAC
>NZ_JAENRY010000833.1 GCF_016612545.1 Streptomyces sp. MBT65
CGGTGTGGGACGACCGCGGTCGTCGACGCGTGGCCCATGGGCACCTTCTGTGCGCGCCCGGGGCGTGGGTTCATGGATTCCCACGTGAGGGGGTGTCTGCGCTTCGGCTTTGGGGGCAGACGGCGATGGATCGGATGTGAACGTCACCCGATCGTGGACCGCCGCGAGGCGCCGATCCGTGGGAGCGCCGATGTCGACCGCAGTGCCGGGAAGAGCAGTGGGAGCGACCGGAAACGAACCTGAGGAGGTCCGGCGGAGCCGCTCGCCTGTTCTGCCCCGCGGTACCGGGAGCACCGCGGC
>NZ_JAENRY010000083.1 GCF_016612545.1 Streptomyces sp. MBT65
CCCCTCGACCCCAGAGACCCCCGCGCCTCCAGAGGACCCACAGAACCCACAGGACCCCTCGCCTCCAAAGCACCCACAGGCCCCCTCCCCCTCAGGAGTGCCACGGCACACACCACGCCCACGACCGCCACCACCACGAAGTAATCGGGCCGCACCGGCCCCCCGATCCAGGACACCTGCGCCGATTGCCCCGCGCTGACGATCACCAGCGGCGACAGCCCGGCCACGACGACCGCGGCGGCCGTGCTCCACGCCCTCAGTACCCGTCGTGGAGCACGGGAGACGATCAGCGTGACGCCGTGTGCGACCAGGGCGAGGACCGCGAACTCGTGGAGCAGACAGGCCAGCAGCATGGTGGAGCCGTAGACCGCCCACCGCCGCCGCGACCGCCACCGACCGCGCTGCGGGACGCTGACCACCAGCGCGTAGGTGGCCCAGGTGACCAGGGCGCAGACCATGGCGTACGAGCGGCCTTCCTGCGCGTACTTCTGTACCTGGGGCAGGAGCGCGAACACCGGCCCGGCCAGCAGCCCGACCCGGGGTCCCGCCAGGCGTAGCGCCAGCAGCCCGACTCCGCTCGCCGCCGCGGACATCGCCAGCACGGACGGCAGCCGCAACGTCAGCAGCCCTCCGCCGAAGAGACCGAAGAGCTCGTGCATCACGGCGTAGTAGAGGGCGTGGACCAGATCGATGTGCTGGGCGGTGCGCCATATCTGCGAAAGATCGCGGTGCGCGACCTGAACGGTGACGGACTCGTCCCCCCACAGGGTGTTCTGCCTGCGGATGCCCCAGAGCCCCATGGCGAGGGTCAGCGACACGGGTGCGAGGACGACCACCGCTTCGGCCGGGCCCCGTGACTGCCGACGGGCGGGTGCGGGAGGGGAGACCGTCCCGGCCACGGCAGGGGCCACGGCGGGGGCCACAGCGGGGGCGCGTTCATCAACGGACATCGGTGACAGGGCCTTTCAGCAGCGGCGAAGAAACTCCGCCAGCGTGCCCGGACCCCGTTGACCGGCTGCTGACCCAACCTGACCGGCCGATCAGGAAGGCGGGCCGGCCCTGTGCGAGGCTGCACCGCATGCGCATCCTGGTGGTCGAAGACGAGGTGGACCTCGCCCACACCCTGCACACCGGTCTGACCGCCGAGGGCTACAGCGTCGACCTCGCCCACGACGGCCGGCAGGGGCTGTGGATGGCACGGACCGGTGAATACGCCCTGGTCGTACTGGACTTGATGCTGCCGGGGCTCAACGGCTACAAGGTCTGCGCCCAGTTGCGCCGGGAGGGCAACGCGACGCCGATCCTGGTCCTCACCGCCAAGGACGGGGAGTGGGACCAGGCGGAGGCCCTGGACACGGGGGCCGACGACTACCTGGCCAAGCCCTTCTCCTACGTGGTGCTCGTCGCACGGCTGCGGGCCCTGGTCAGACGGGCCGCCACGGTCGCCCCGCCGGTCCTCGCCGTGGGCGACCTCTCGTTGGACGTCGCCGGCCGGGTCTGCCGCCGGGCCGGGACCCGGGTGGAACTCACGCCCAGGGAGTTCGCCGTGCTGGAACTGCTGGCCCGCCGGGCGGGCCAGGCGGTCTCCAAAGGGGATCTGCTCTATCACGCGTGGCCCGACGAGGCCCTGGATCCCAACCTGGTGGAGGCACGCGTGAGCGCCCTGCGCAAGAAGGTGGACTCCGCGTTCGGCCGACGGTCCCTGGAGACCGTACGGGGTACCGGCTACCGGCTGGTGGACGACCGTGACCGCGACTGAGCCGCGACGCCGCCGGTGGCGGATCACGCCGCGTTCGGTACGCGCCCGCACGGCGCTGGCCGCCGCCTCGGCCGCCGCCGTCATCCTGGTCGCCATCGGCTGGTGGCTGCACCACGACGTCTACCGCCAGGGCACCCGGATCGCCGAAAGCCGAGCCGAGCAACAGGTCTGGGCTCTCGTCGACCAGCTGAACGGGGGTGTGCTCCCCGCTCAGAAAAGCATCGTCCTGCCGTACGAGGTCGTCGCGTCCGGCCGGCGCACCGCTGTCGCCTACGGCGGAGGCATGGACGCCCTCGATCCCGGCACCCGCCATGTGCTGCCCACACCGACGGAGGCCAGGGAGCCCGGAGTCCTGACGATCATTCCCCTCCGCATACCGGAGCGCGGCTCCCGCTCCAGGGACAGACTCGGCCTGGGCGGCGGGACCTTCACGGTCATGTTCGCCGATGTCGGCGTCGATCGACTCAGCAAGGACAAGGTCGCCGCTCTGGGCGTCACCTCGGACGCCTACCTGCGGGTCTATGTGGTGGTCCTCCCGAAAACGGCCGAGGAGATCGCCAGGACCACCGACCTCCTGCTGCTGCGGGCCGGGCTCGTCGGCCTCGTACTGATCGGCGCCGCCGTCTACTTCACCGTCCGCAGATCGCTGCGGCCGGTCGAGGCCATCCGCGTCCTCACCGCCTCGGTCACCGCGAACGATCCCCGCGAACGTGTCACGGTCCCCGCCACAGGACACGAGATCGCCGCCCTGGCCACCACCATCAACAGCACCCTCCAGCGCCTCGACGACGCCGCCGCCCAGCAACGCCGCTTCGTCGCGGACGCCGCCCACGAACTGCGCAGCCCCCTCACCACCCTGCTCGCCAGCCTGGAGGTCGCGCTCGCCTACCCGGAACGCACCGACTGGCCCGCCGCGGCCACCACCGCCGCACGGCAGACCCGCCGTCTCCAGGCCCTCGCCGAAGACCTGCTGCTCCTCGCCCGCCTCGACACCCGCACCCCCACGGCCGACCCCGACACCGTCGACCTGGCGGCCCTCGCCTCCCGGCTGACCGAGCAATACCCCCTCGCCGAACGGCCGTTGACCCTCACCTGCGACAGCTCCGACCCCGCCCCCGCACACGGAGACCCCGACGAATACGAACGGCTGCTGCGCAACCTCGTCGACAACGCCGCCCGCCACGCCGCGCACCGCGTCCAGATCACCGTCCGGAACGAAGACGACTGGGTCGTCCTCACGGTGCACGACGACGGACCGGGCGTGCCCGCCGAGGACGCCGAGCGCATCTTCGAACGCTTCGTCCGGCTCGACGACGCCCGCTCCCGCGACCACGGCGGCACCGGCCTGGGCCTCGCCATCGCCCGCGACCTGGCCCACCGTCACCGAGGCACCCTCACCCTCACCCCGCGGACCCTCGGAGCGTGCTTCCGGCTATGCCTTCCCCGAGCCCGCGCCACGGCCGGGAAGTGAACGCGACGAACACCGCTCAGCGCGTCGCCGGCAGATAGGTGACCCCGAAACGGAACTCCCGTCGTCGGCCGGGCTCCAGCGACAGGGCCGTTGCCTGTTCCGGACGGTTGTAGGCGTCGGTGGGTGCCTCTACGGGTTCCAGGGCGAGGGAGGCGCGCCGGTCGCGGGCGAGGGTGTCGCCGGTGAACACGTGCAGGTAGCCGCCGTGTTGCCACACCCGTAGCGCGTCGCCGGTCGCGGGGTCGCTCAGTACCGTCTCCGTCCTGCCGCCGGGGCCGGGCGCCAGGTCCGCGAAGCAGGCGTCGATGACGGCGTCGCCGAGCCTCCTGGGCGTACGGAAGTCCAGGTCGGGGCAGCGGTCCAGGGGCAGCAGGGCCTCCTTCCCGCGCAGGGGGATGAGGGAGTCGTCGGTGCGGATCAGGGTGTGGGCGGGGATGTGCAGGACGAGGTCGTCGACGGGGCGGGAGAGGGTGAAGTAGGGGTGCCAGCCCGATGCGTAGGGGGCAGTGGTCTCCCCCACGTTCGTCGCCCGGATCTCGATGGCGAGTTCGTGGCGGCCGATGGTGTACTCCACGTCGAGGTCCAGCGCGAACGGGTAACCGGGGTACCGCCCGGGCCGCATGCTCGTCGTGCGCAGCAGCAGCCGTGCCGAGTCGGGCGTCATGGTGGCCGCGACGAGCCGGAACGGTGCCTCGCGTGCGAAGCCGTGGTAGACCGTGCGGTCGCCGACGCGGCCGGGCAGCAGGTCGTGGTCGCGGCCGCCGTGGTGGTAGCGGCCGTCGGCGACACGGTTGGGGAACGGGGCGAGCAGGCCTGCCCGTACGCCGTCCTGGGACAGCAGTTCGGCCTCGTCGCGGTAGCCGTCGGTCAGTTCCGTACGGGGTCCGGCGACCCCGCGTTCGACCTGCCAGCTCAGCAGTGTCGCCCCGCGCAGGGCGAGGACGACGCGTACGGCACCGTCCGGCGCGGAGACGGTCACGGTGGGTTCGTCGCCGAGGCGGCCCTCGGCGACCCGGAACGTGTCGGCCGTAGCGCCACCGCCCCTGCCGGTCTCCCGGTGGCCTGTCACCCGGCTTCCCGAACCGACGCCTTCACCCCCGTCATGGCCTGTCACCCGGCTTCCGGGACGAGCCTCCTCACCCCCGCCACGACCCGTCACCCCGCTTCCGGAACGAGCTTCTTCGCGCCCGTCATGATGGCCACCGCGTCCTCCATCGAGTGGGACTGCGGGGTGATGACCCCGGCACAGCCGCCGAGGCGCTGGATGTGGATGCGGTCGGCGACGTCGAAGACGTTGGGCATGTTGTGGCTGATCAGGATGACGCCGAGGCCCTGGTCGCGCAGGTCGCGGACGAGCTTGAGGACCTGGCCGGTCTCGCGGACGCCCAGGGCGGCGGTGGGTTCGTCGAGGATGACGACCCGGCCGCCGAAGGCGCCCGCGCGGGCGACGGCCACGGACTGGCGCTGGCCGCCGGAGAGCGTCTCCACGGCCTGGTTGATGTTCTGTAGCGTGCTGATGCCCAGCCGCTTGATGTGGTCGGCCGCCTGACGCTTCATCTCGCCGGTGTCGAGCATGCGGAACACCGAGCCGAGCACCCCCTTGCGGCGGATCTCGCGGGCGAGGAACAAGTTGCTGGCGATGTCCAGCGCCGGGGCCACGGCGAGGGTCTGGTAGACCGTCTCGATGCCGGCCTCGCGGGCGTCCTGCGGGCGTTTGAAGTTCACCTCGGAGCCGTCGACCAGGATGCTGCCCTGGTCGGGGACGAGCGCCCCGGAGAGGCACTTGATCAGGGTGGACTTGCCGGCGCCGTTGTCGCCGATGACGGCGAGGACCTCGCCGGGGTAGAGCGTGAGGTCGACGTCGTTCAGGCCGACGACCCGGCCGAAGACCTTGACCAGGCCCTTGGCCTCGAGAACGGGGGCGGTGGGGGTGGCGGTCGTCATGACTTCACACTCCGGATCCACTGGTCGACGGAGACGGCCGCGATCACCAGCACGCCGACTGTGAGGACTTGGTAGTTGGGGTCGATCCCGGCCAGTGCCAGACCGTTGACGAAGACCTGGACGATGAGCGCGCCGATCAGCGAGCCGAGCACCACACCGCGTCCACCGAACAGACTGGTGCCGCCGATGACGACGGCGGTGATGGACTGGAGGTTGGCGTTGAGACCGCTGTTCGGGTCGCCGCCGCCGACCCGGCCGACCAGGATCCAGGCGCCCACGGCGATGGCGAAACCGCCGACCAGGTAGGCGCTCAGCAGCACCCGGTTGACGGAGATGCCGGCGAGGCGGGCGGCCTCGATGTCGTCGCCCACGGCGTACAGGTGGCGGCCCCAGGCGGTGTAGCGCAGCGCGTAGCCGACCACCGCGTACAGGGCGATCATGAGCAGGACGCCGGTGGTCAGGTTCAACTGCCCGATGGAGACCGTGTCCGCGCTCCACATGAGGATGTTGCCCGGGTCCAGCGAGACGGTCTGGCCCTTGGCGTAGATGAGCGTGATCGCGGTGAAGATGCTGAGGGTGCCGAGCGTGACGATGAACGGCGGCAGCTTGATCCTGGTCACCAGCAGCCCGTTGACGGCCTGCGCGGCGATCGCTACGGCCGCTCCCGCCAGCAGGGCGAGCACGCCCGGCACGCCGTTGTCCGCGACGAGCTTCGACATCAGCAGCGAGGACAGGACCATGACCGCGCCGATGGACAGGTCGATGCCGGCCGTGAGGATGATGACGGTCTGGCCGACGGCCAACGAGCCGATGACGGCGACCTGTTGGGCGACCAGCGACAGGTTCTGCAACGCGTAGAAGCGGTCGTTGACGAGGGAGAACACGATGGCGGCGAGCACCAGGACGATCGCCGGGCTGAGTGCCGGCTGACGGTGCAGCACCGCCTGGATGCGCTGGGCCGGCGTGGCGGGCCGGTTGAGGAAGTCCTCCGCCGGTGCCGGTGTCGCTTCACTGTCCACGTGGGTGGTCACAGGGGGTCCTTCCGGTTCTGTCCCTCGTGCGGGCCTTCGTAGGAGCTCAAGAAGTACGGGCTCAAGAAGTACGAGCTCATGAAGTACGGGCTCAAGAAGTACGGGCTCATGAGGTACGGGCTCACTGGCTGACGGGCTCGTGCGGTGCGGGTGGGCCGCCGGTGCCATGACGGCTACCGGCACCGGCGGCCCACCCCCGGCTGACCGGGTCAGCTGTCACTCGCCCCAGCAGGCGGACGCGGCCTGCGTCGGGGACTGGACCGTCAGACCCCCGAGGGCCTTGGCGGCGACCAGCGCGGTACCGGTGTCGTAGAACGACTTGCCGTTGGTGACGCTGGGCTTGCTGCCGCCGCGGGCCAGCTTCGCGATGGAGCTGACGCCGAGGGCCGCCATCTTGCCGGGGTACTGCACGGCGTCAGCGGCGAACTTGCCGCTGGTGACGTTCTTCAGACCCGAGCAGCTGCCGTCGATGGCGTAGATCGCGACGCTCTTCTCCTTGTTCGCCGCCTTCAGCGCGTTGTACGCGCCCTCGCCCGCCGGCTCGTTGATCGCGTAGACCACGTTGATGTCCGGGTTGGCCGACAGGCAGTTCTCCATCGCGGTGCGTCCGCCGTCGATGGCGCCCTGGGTGGGCTGGTGGCAGGCGACCGTGTACGTGCCGCCCTTGCCGGCCGTGTACTTCCCGGTCTTGGCCTCCTTGCCGTTCTCGGTCTTGCTGCCCGGGTCGATGCCCATGCCCTCCAGGAAGCCGTGGTCGCGGTCGATGTCCACCGAGACGACCTGGTTGTTGAACAGGTCGAGCATGGCGATGACGGCCGGCTTGCCGTCCAGGGCGGCCGCGGCGTACTGGCCGTCGAGCTTGCCCGCCTGCTCGTTGTCGGTGGCGTAGGTGATGTCCGCGACGTTCGCCGGGTTCGGCGCGGTGTCCAGGGCGATCACGAAGAGGCCGGCCTGCTTGGCGCGCTTCAGCGCGGTGTTCACCGCGTCGCCGTTGGTGGTGATCAGGATGCCCTTGTCGCCGCGCGAGACGGCGTTGTCGATGGCGGTGATCTGG
Source organism: Streptomyces sp. MBT65 (assembly GCF_016612545.1). Classification (GTDB taxonomy): domain Bacteria; phylum Actinomycetota; class Actinomycetes; order Streptomycetales; family Streptomycetaceae; genus Streptomyces. Next base: position 7,260 of record NZ_JAENRY010000083.1, read on the forward strand.
GTCTGGGTGTCGCCGTCCGACGTGCCCGCCGCCACCGTGAGGCTCACCTTGTCCTTGGCGGCCTGCGTCTTGGCGTCCTTCTCCATGCTCACGAAGTACGGGTTGCTCAGCGTCTTCAGGATCAGCGAGACACCCACCTTCCCGCTGCCGGACGAGGAGGAGCCCGAGTCGGAGGAGCCGCAGGCGGCGAGGCCGGCGCCGAGGCAGAGGGTGACGCCGATGGCTGCCGCCCTGGTGCGCCGACTGCGGAGGCCCGACGCCTGGCTGGAGGAGAGGTTCATGACGTGATCCCTTTCGAGCCGTCCCTTGGTCGACGCTGAGACAACGTTGACTCGACGGGATAGTGGGCCCGTATGGACGAGTGCGTCAAGTCACTGGTAAACATGCGTCGGCAACAACTCGGTAACGCGTAATCAGTTGGAGACAACGATGACCCAGGGCGAGCCGCCGTCACCGTCCCCCCGCAGCCGCCCCACCATGCGCGAGGTGGCGGCACTGGCGGGCGTCGCCATCAAGACGGTCTCCCGCGTGGTCAACGAGGTGCCCACCGTCGATCCGGCCATCGTCGCCCGGGTGCGCGAGGCGGCCGACAAACTGGGCTACCGGCCCAACCTGACCGCCAGCAGCCTGCGCCGCGGGGACGGCCGGACGGCCACGATCGGGATGCTCGTCGAGGACGCGGCGAACCCCTTCTCGGCGGCCCTGACCCGCACCGTCGAGAACGTGGCACGGGCGCGCGGAGTGCTCGTACTGGTCGGAAGCCTGGACGAGGACCCGGCCCGGGAGCGGGAGTTGGCCCGCGCTCTCATCGACCGGCGGGTCGACGGCCTGGTGATCGTGCCGGCCGGCCGTGACCACAGCTATCTGATCAGCGAGCAGCGGACGGGCACCCGCATGGTCTTCGTCGACCGCGAGCCCAGTCTGCTCGACGCGGACACCGTCGTCTCCGACAACCGGCAGGGCGCCCTCACCGCCGTCAACCACCTGCTGAAGTCCGGCCACCGCCGTATCGCCTACCTCGGCGACCGCGCGACCATCTCCACCGCCGCCCAGCGCTTCGACGGCTACCGGCACGCGCTGGAGGTCGGGCACATCGAGTACGACGACGAGATCGTCCGGCACGCGGGGGCCAGCGAGGAATCCGCGATCACCGCGACCAAGCAGCTGCTGGCGCTGCCGAACCCGCCCACCGCGCTGTTCACCAGCCAGAACCTCGTCACCATAGGGGCCGTGCGAGCCCTGCGCGCACTCGGTCTGCAGGACACCGTCGCCCACGTGGGCTTCGACGACTTCCCCCTGGCCGACATCCTCAGCCCCGGGATCTCCGTCATCGCCCAGGACGTCGAGCAGTTGGGCAGGACGGCCGCCGAGATGCTCTTCCGCAGACTGGACGGCGACCGGTCACCCACCAGCGCCGTCACCATCCCGACCCGGCTGATCGAGCGGGGATCCGGCGAGATCGCGGCGGGAGGGCCCCGCCACGACTGAACCGCCCCGCACGAGGGGCAGGACCACGGGCGGCGCCGCCCCGAAGGCCGCCCGTCCCTCTTGTCCGGTGCGGCCCTGCGTTCGGCGTCGGGCATGTCAGGATGATGATCTGACAGCCACTCACCAAGACGGAGCCTGGCCCCATGACCTCTCCCAGCGGGGACGGCAGTGGCGCGCAGCCACTGATCATCGACACCAGCAAGCCCCACCCGGCCCGGATGTACGACTACTTCCTCGGCGGCAAGGACAACTACGAGGTCGACCGCGAGGCCGCCGAGCAGTTCATCAAGGCCGCGCCGGAGGTGCGGGAGGGGGTGCGCGCCAACCGGAGCTTCATGCACCGGGCCGTCCGCCATGTCGTCGAGGAGGGCGGGATACGGCAGATCCTCGACATCGGCACCGGACTGCCCACCGAGCCGAACGTGCACCAGATCGCGCACGCCGTCGCCCCGGACACCCGGATCGTGTACGTCGACAACGACCCGATCGTCAGCACCCACTCGATGGCTCTCATGGAGGACACCGACACCTCGGTCATCCTGGCCGACCTGCGCGATCCCCGGGCGATCCTCGACCACCCCGAGGTCCGCAAGGCCATCGACTTCGACCGGCCGGTGGCGGTGCTGCTGGTCGCCGTCGTGCACTTCCTGCCCGACGACGTGGATCCGTACGGCATCGTCGCCACCCTGCGCGACGCGCTGCCGACCGGTTCCTACCTCGTCCTGTCGCACGCCACCGGCGACATCCACGAGGACGGCCGCCATGACGCGGCGTCCGTCTACAACCGGGCCACCGCCAGCCTCAACCTCCGCACCCACGCCCAAGTCCTGGACTTCTTCGGCGACTTCACCCTCGTGGACCCGGGCCTGGTGCGTGTCACCCACTGGCGGCCCGAGGAGACTCCCGCCCCGGGCGCCGCGCCGATCGGCATCTACGGCGGGGTGGCCCGGAAGAACAACTGACGCCCCGAACCCGGCAGTTCAGCCCGCGGCCGGAACCGTCTCGCGCAGGAAGCCGGTCAGCAGGGCCGTGACCTCCTCGGGCCGCTCCAGGCCGGGGAGATGTCCGGCCCACGGCAGTTCGAGATGCCGGGCGTCGGCGAGCAACTCCGGGAGCCGAGCCGCGATCTGCCGGAAATCGGCCAGGTCGCGGCCACCCGACACCGCGAGACAAGGCGCCTCTACAGCCGCGAGATCGACCTCCACCTTGTTCCGCCCGGCCCCCTCGGGCGCGGCCAACTGCACCTCGAAGGCGCGCCGTTGCATCCCGCGCACCGCCTCCCGCGCCTCCTCGTCGGCGTCCGGCCCCAGCCAGGTGTCCACGTTCAGTTCTACGGCTCCCTCGACGTCGCCCGCCTCGATCAGCTCGTTCTCCCGCTCCCCGAACTCCCGCACCTCATCGGTGGGTTGGTGCCCCGGCAGGCCGGCGCACAGCAGCACCATGGCGGCGACCCGCTCCGGACGCCGCGCCGCGATCTCCACGGCGACCTCTCCCCCGTACGAGGAGCCGATCAGCACCGCCCGCTCGACACCGAGGCCGTCCAGCAGGTCCAGTACGTCCTCGGCGTCGTTGTGCCGCCGGTCCGGCAGGGGTGACTGACCGAACCCGCGGAAGTCACAACGCACCACCCGATAACCGGAGTCGACCAGGTCCGGCCACTGCGGATCCCACATCCTGCGGTCGCACACGGCGGAGTGCAGCAGTACCAGCGCGGGGCGGTCACCGGCCGCGTCGGAGCCGGAGTCGTCAACGGCGTCATGGGCGTAGTCGTAAGCGAGAGTCATGCGGCAGACCCTAGGCGGCGGGTGATCCGAACACCCTTGAATTTCGGCGCGGGTGGCAGGCCGTCGTACGGTACGGCGGCTCCGTGGCACCGGGCCGCCCGATGGTGGAGCAGGCTCCACCCCCGACCGGGCAGCTCACCCCCTCGTGACGGCAGCCCGCTCGCGGGATCGTTGATCTCACAAGGCCAAGGCCCCAAGGCCAACGCCAACGACTCGCCGGAAGGGAACCGACATGCCGCACACCGCCACCACCTCCCCCACGAAGGACGCCCGTACCGCCCAGCCGTCGGCCGGCGCCCCCGCCTCGCGAGGCCCCCGCTCCACACCCCGCGTCATGCCCCTCTGGCAGGCGATGGCCCACCTGTTCGCCCCGGCCGAGAGCGCGGTACGGCCGTAGGCCCGGTCCCACCCCCGGACACCCGCGAGTGGAGCCCCCGGAGTCACCCCCAGTGCACCCGGCGTTCACGTTCCCCGCGAAACATGCAGCTCATGAGACGTGTCACCCCCGCCGTGATCCTCGGCGTGGCCGCGCTGACGGCCACCCCGTTCGCCGCCCAGGCCGCCCCCGGCAGCGGCAACGCCCACACCGCCAGCTACGGCACGAAGGCCGTGTACGAGCCGGAGCAGAACTCCCGCTCGTACCAGAAGGCCCCGGCCGGCTTCACCCCCGTCTTCACCGAGAACGTGTCCCGGCACGGATCCCGTTCCGCGACCGACAGCTCGGACGGCGATCTGATCCTCGCGCTCTGGAACAAGGCCGAGGCCGAGGGCCAACTCACCGCGAAGGGGCGCGAGTTCGGGCCGAAGGCGCAGGCCCTCGAAGCCGCCATGAGCACCGTCGGGTACGGCAACCTCAGCGCGCGCGGCAAGGCGGAGATCCAGGCCACCGCCACCCGGATGGAGAAGCGGCTGCCGAGCCTCTTCGCGACGATCGCGAAGGACAAGGAGCCCATCGACGTCGTCAGTTCGGGTCAGGGCCGGGCCGTCGACAGCGCCAACCTCTACGGCGCCGCCATCGCGCAGACCGACCCCGATCTGACCTCCCTCATCGGCGCGACCCGTACCGACAAGGACCTCCTCTACTTCCACAAGGCCGCCGGTGGCGCCGCCTACCGCGACTACATCGCCAACGACCAGCGCCTCGCCACCACCCTGACCTCCATCACGGACCAGCCGAAGACCCACCGCGCCGCCCGTGACGTACTGAAGAAGCTCTTCAAGCCGGCGTTCGTGGACCGGATCACGGCGGGCGAGTTCGCGTCGATCGGCACGGACGTCGAGGCCGCCACCGCCGTCTACAACCTGTACGCCATCGCCCCCGCGATGAGCGGGGAGAGCCCGGGCGGCAAGGGCTGGGGCATGGACCGGTACATCTCGGCGGCCGACGCCGACTGGTTCGGGTACGTCTCCGACGCCGAGGACTTCTACGAGAAGGGGCCGGGCTTCGCGGACAGCGACATCACGTACAAGATGGCCGACGTCCTGCTCGACGACTTCTTCAAGAAGGTCGAGGCCAAGCGCGACGGCACGAGCGACCTGGGCGCCGAACTCCGGTTCACCCACGCCGAGGAGATCATCCCGCTGGCCGCGCTGATGGGCCTGCCGGGCAGCACGAAGGGCGTCACGGTCAAGCAGCCGTACACCTACGCGAGCAACCCGTGGCGCGGCGCCGCCGTGGCCCCGCTCGGCTCGAACATCCAGTGGGACGTCTTCCGCAAGGGCAGCACCTACCTCGTCCGCATGCTCTACAACGAGAAGGAGACGGCGTTCAAGGCCGGCTGCCGTCCCGTCTCCAAGGGCAGCAAGTTCTACGACCTGAACGAGCTGGAGCGTTGCTTCGGGCGGACCAGCAACTGACGCACCGGACCCGCCGGGGCTGCCGTCGGTCAGCCCCGGCCGCGCACCCCGGCCCTCGGCTCCATCACACCTCCCACCGTGAAGCCGATCACCGACCCGCCGCCGTCCCGCCGTAGCGCGAACGGTGCTCCGCCGTGTGCCAGGGCCACCTCGCGGACGATCGAGAGGCCGAGGCCCGAGCCGGGGAGCGAACGGGCGTCCGCCGCGCGGTAGAAGCGGTCGAAGATGCGGAAGAGGTCGGTCTCGGAGACACCGGGACCGCGGTCCAGGACCTCGACGCGGACCGTGCCCGGGCGCGCGGGACCGGAGACCGCGATCTCGATGGGGGTCTGGCCCGCGCGGTCGAACTTGGCCGCGTTCTCGACCAGGTTGGAGATCGCGCGCTGGAGCATGCCGGGGCGGCCGTCGGTCGTCGTGTCGCCGCTCGCGCGGACGGTGATGTCACGGCCGGTGCGCCGGCGGGCGAGGGCCGCCACGTCCTCGGCGATGTCGGCGAGGTCGACCTGCTGGGGCGGTTCGGTGTCGGACTGGCCGGCCGCCAGGTCCACCAACTCGTTGACCAGGTCGGTGAGTTCGCGGGCCTCCTGGGAGAGGTCCGCGACCAGTTCCTCGCGGGTGCCGGGCGGCAGTTCGTCCATGCGGCGGAGCAGCGAGATGTTCGTACGGAGGGAGGTCAGCGGGGTGCGGAGTTCGTGGCCCGCGTCCTGGATCAGGCGGCGCTGGTCCTCCTCCGACTGCGCGAGCCGGCCGAGCATCCGGTCGAAGGCGCGGCCCAGGCGGCCCACCTCGTCGTAGCCGGTGACGGGGACCTGGACGCCGAGGCGTCGGGTGCGGGCCACGTCCTCGGCGGCCGCGGTGAGGATGATGAGGCGACGCGTGATACGCCGGGCCAGCCACCAGCCGCACAGCCCGGCCAGCACCACCACCGCCGCCATCAGCACGAACGTCCGCTGTTGCAGGGCCCGCAGCAGGTCCTCCGTGTCGCTGAACTCCTGCGCGACCTGCACCGCGCCCCGCCCGGCGCCGAGCGAGACGGTCGCGATGCGGTACACGTCCTCGCCGACGGCGACGTCCTTGTGCTCCACCGTCTTCCCGGCCACCCGGTCGCCCGCGACCGCCCGGTCGTCGCCGGTGACGGGCAGCGCCGGGCTGCCGCTGTCGAGGACACCGCCGTCCCGCCCGAGCACCTGTACGTCCGTCCGGGCGGGCCGCACGATGTCGTGGCCGGGCGCGGAGGAGGAGAAGTCCTCGGTCGTCATCTGGTGCGTCCGCACCTCGTCCTGCAGATCCTGGACGACCTGGTCGAACACGGACTCCTGGTCGACGCGGACCAGCCGGGCCGCCGCGCCGTACGACAGCACGCCGACGAGGAGGGTGACGGCGGCGGTCACCGCCGCGAAGGACAGGACGAACGTGGTGCGGAGGGAAACCAGTCTGGGTCGCCTGGTGGCCACGAACCGCCGCAGGCGGCCCACTCAGTCCTCCCGCAGCACGTAACCCACGCCACGCACCGTGTGGATCAGCTGCGGCGCGCCGGGCTCGTCGAGCTTGCGGCGCAGGTAGCCGACGTAGACGGCGAGGTTCTTGGAGCCGGGGCCGAAGTCGTAGCCCCAGATGCGGTCGTAGATCGTGGAGTGGTCCAGGACGATGCCCGCGTTGCGCACGAGCAGTTCGAGGAGCTCGAACTCGGTGCGGGTCAGCTCCAGTTCGCGCTCCCCGCGCCAGACGCGGCGGGCCTGGAGGTCCATGCGGAGGCCGGCGGCGGTGATCTGCTTGTCGGAGGAGGAGGCGGTGGCCGGGGCGGCGAACGCGGGGGACGGGTGCGGGCCGTCCCGCAGTACGTCGCCGGACGTGCCGGGGACGCCGTTCGCGGGGACCGGGCTGGTGCGGCGGAGCAGGGCGCGCAGCCTCGCGAAGACCTCCTCGACGTCGAAGGGCTTCACCACGTAGTCGTCGGCGCCCGCGTCCAGGCCCGCGATGCGGTCGGCCGTCTCCACGAGGGCGGTGAGCATGAGGATCGGGGTGCGGTCGCCCTCGGCGCGCAGCACCCGGCAGACCTGGAGGCCGTCGATGCCGGGCATCATCACGTCGAGGAGCAGCACGTCCGGTGGGGTGCGGTGGGCCTGCGCGAGCGCCTCGACACCGTCGGCGACCGCGGTCACCTGGTAGCCCTCCAGGGTCAGGGCCCGCTCCAGGGCATGACGGATGGCACGGTCGTCTTCGGCGAGCAGCACAGTCTGGGGCACATCCCCCAGTGTGCCAAGGCCTCCGGCGGTTGACCGGTGGGGGCAGGTCTACGATCACCCTTTTTACCTGGCTCTCACCGTGGTGGACGCAACCTGGGTTTAGCTCCTACCGTCTTCTCACGGTCGGTGGGTGGGGTTGGAGCCGGCGTATCTGGGGGCTGCGCCCCCAGACCCCCCTTCGGCCCTGAAGGGGCCTCGTCCTCAAACGCCGGACGGGCTGATATTTAGCGCCGCCAGTTGGTCCGTGAACGGGACGACCGTCTGCTTGCTCGCCGGGCGCGTTGTCGACAGGCCCTGCATCAGGGCCGCCAGCTCGCCCGCCGCGCGGTCGATCCGGTCCGGCAGGCCCTCCGCGCCCCAGTCCTCGGAGGCGGCGTAGACCCCGGTCGGGACGACCACGGCGCGCAGGTAGGAGAAGAGCGGGCGCAGCGCGTGGTCCAGGACCAGCGAGTGCCGTGCGCTGCCGCCGGTCGCCGCGACGAGCACCGGCTTTCCGGCCAGCGCGTCCTTGTCCAGGACGTCGAAGAAGGACTTGAAGAGTCCGCTGTACGACGCCGAGAACACCGGCGTGACCACGATCAGCCCGTCCGCCTCCGTCACCGCGTCCAGCGCGGCGGCGAGGGAAGGGCCGGGGAAGCCGTTGGTGAAGTTGTGCGCTATCTCGACGGCGAGGTCGCGCAGCTCCACCACCTGGATGTCGACGGGGGCCTTCCGGTCCACCGCCGCCGCCAGGCGGTCGGCCAGCAGCCTCGTGGAGGAGGGCACGCTCAGGCCCGCCGAGACGACTACGAGCTTCATGCGACGGTCACCTTCTCTGCTGCGGCCGCCTTCAGCGACTCGTGGGTCGGTGCCTCCGGCACGTCCGCCGGGCGGTTCACCGCGAACTCCTTGCGCAGGACGGGTACGACCTCCTCGCCCAGCAGGTCGAGCTGCTCCAGGACCGTCTTCAGCGGCAGCCCGGCGTGGTCCAGCAGGAAGAGCTGGCGCTGGTAGTCACCGGCGTAGTCCCGGAACGCGAGGGTCTTCTCGATGACCTCCTGCGGGGAGCCGACGGTCAGCGGGGTCTGGTCGGTGAAGTCCTCCAGGGAGGGCCCGTGGCCGTAGACCGGGGCGTTGTCGAAGTACGGGCGGAACTCGCGCACCGCGTCCTGCGAGTTCTTCCGCATGAAGACCTGGCCGCCGAGGCCGACGATCGCCTGCTCCGCCGTGCCGTGGCCGTAGTGCGCGTACCGCTCCCGGTACAGCTCGACCATCTGCTTGGTGTGGTCGGCCGGCCAGAAAATATTGTTGTGAAAGAAGCCGTCGCCGTAGAAGGCGGCCTGCTCGGCGATCTCGGGCGAGCGGATCGAGCCGTGCCAGACGAACGGCGCTACGCCGTCCAGCGGGCGGGGCGTGGACGTGAAGCCCTGGAGCGGCGAGCGGAACTTGCCCTCCCAGTTCACTACGTCCTCGCGCCACAGCCGGCGCAGCAGGGCGTAGTTCTCGATGGCGAGGTTGATGCCCTGGCGGATGTCCTGCCCGAACCAGGGGTAGACCGGGCCGGTGTTGCCGCGGCCCATCATCAGGTCGACCCGGCCGTCGGCCAGGTGCTGGAGCATCGCGAAGTCCTCCGCGATCTTCACCGGGTCGTTGGTGGTGATGAGGGTGGTGGAGGTGGAGAGGATCAGCTTCTCGGTCCGCGCCGCGATGTAGCCGAGCATCGTCGTCGGGGACGAGGGCACGAAGGGCGGGTTGTGGTGCTCGCCGGTCGCGAAGACGTCGAGCCCGACCTCCTCGGCCTTCAGCGCGATGGCGACCATGGCCTTGATGCGCTCACGCTCGGTCGGCGTCCGTCCGGTGGTCGGGTCCGGTGTGACGTCGCCGACGCTGAAGATCCCGAACTGCATGGTCGTTCACCCTCCAGGTTGTTGATTATTCAACTATACCCTCCAACGGTGATCTCGGCACACATATTCCGCCCGCCCCCGGCAGCAACCCCGCAGCCCGTTTCCGCCCGTTTCCGCCCACTGTCAGTGCCTCGTCCTACGATCCCCAATTGGTCGCCCCACGCCGCGACACCCGAGGAATCGTCGACCCCGCGCAGCCCCTCGCCCGCGTGGACTTCCGCCGCCCCGACCCCGCCGAGCCGCTGCGCCCGTACGTCGAGCACTACTGGCTGATCGACTGGGACCTCCCTTGCGGCCACTACTCCGGAGTAAGCCCTCTGTATTCAGTCCACGCCAGACACGCGCCGACCATGGCCTTCAACCAGTCCACGTCGGGCTTCCGGTCGACAGAGGCCCGGTACATCCGCAGGTTGGCGGCAGCGAAGGCATCGATCGCCTGCGGAGCCGCCCCACGCCATGCGGGCAACCGCTCCGCCCACTTCTCGGCACTGCCCGGGGTGTGCCCAGCTGCAATGAGCTGCACGACCAGGAGGGCGGGATCGATGAACCCCGCGCCCCGCGTCGGCCACGCCCAATCGACAGCCCACACTCGCCTCTTCACCACGAGGAAGTTGCTCGGATTGATGTCCGTGTAGAGCAGCGAGTCACCTCGGAACAGTTCAGCCTTCGAGCTGTCCGAGGCGAACTTGTCCCACCGCGTCTCGGTCCAGTCCCGGGCGATCTGGGGGAGGTACAGCCGGCCGATCTCGCCGATCGCGTCGACCACCAGGGCAAGGTCAGTCGAGTCCGGCGCGAAATCGGCCGACCGACCGTCGACCAGTTCGAAGCCCAGGACCAACCAGTCTTCGGCTTCCACATCCCATAGCAGCGGCGGGGAGATGTGCCCGAGGTACCCGTTGATCCGCCTTTCCCTGATGAGGGACTCCCGCCGGCCACCCGGCCGATTGCGCATGACCTTGACGAAGAAGGGCCCCTTGGCGCAGTCGACCACGGCCGTCAGATCCGAGCTGAAGCCGCGCTCGGTCCGGCGGATCGCGGTCACGGAGCCCGTGTGCTCCTCGATCAGGGGGAGGATCGCGGATTCGGGGAGATCGGTGTCCATGGTCCGTTCAGTTCCTCGGGGTGCACTCACTTCCGGGTGTCCCCGGAGAGCACTCGTCGTCAGTGTCGGGAGCACAGGACCGGGCGTCGTCGTTGTCCGGCCCGCAGGGGCTGTCCGGGCCGCAACTGCGGGAGCCACCGAAGTTGCGCCCGGCTCGAATGGTCGCATTGGCCTGTGCGATCTCGGGGCCGCCGAGGATAGCGCCCAGGGGCGCATCCTGGACGTTTCCCACGCTCAGCCACGTGGAGAACACGCACGGGGACACCGAACCGTTCGGACCGATCGACGCGCGCCCGTCCCCGCATCGCCCGCAGAGTCCGTCCGTGCACGGCTCCTGCCCGTTCGCACCGCGCCCGAAGGGCCGGACGTGATCGACGCGAACGTTGCGAACGCCCAGGGCCAGGAGTTCCCGCTTCGTCTCCTCTCCGGTGTCAGACGGATGGGAGACGATCACAGACACTCGGATCGGGATGTTCTCCGTCACCGCCTTCACGATGTTCGCTCGGGTGCGGGCGTGGCTGTTCCGTCCGGTAACCGCGTTGTGCGCGTCCTCCTGGCCGTAGTACGACGTGGCCAGGCTGACGTTGTCCCGCCGGAGCAGGCTCCACCAACTCTCGCCCAGGTGGACCATGTTGCTGTACACCTCGACCGCCAGGCCAAGCTTCAGCGCGTACTCGATCAGGGTCGGCGCGTCGGGGTGCATGGCGACCTCACCCCCGGTGAACTGCACTCGGGAGACGCCGGCCGCCGCAGCTTCGTTGAGCACACGCATCCAATCCGCGGTGGTCATCGAGCCGTGCGTTCCGTCCGGGCCGGACTCGTTGTGGCAGTGGCCGCAGGCAAGTTGGCACTTTCGGGTGAGGTCCAGCCACACCAGGCCGGGGGTGTCCGTGGCCTTGGTGATCGGCGCCTCTGCGACGACAGTCATGCGCTTCCCTCTCGTTCGTCGTTTCCGATTCGAGGTGTTGCGTATTGCGCCCTGCTCCGGGCGGAGCATGCGCGGTCTGGCCGCCAAGAGCGGGAGTTCAACTGGCGGGCTACTGGCCCCAGGTAGGAGAAGGGCTTGGACCTTCATCCATCCGACACAGGCGGGACGGCCGGTCCACTGACGGATATCGAGGGCATGGCGATCACGAGGCCAAACGCCCCGCTGATCACGACGCTGAACAGCCCCAGCACCGGCCGATGGCACGCGTCACAGGCCATCCCTGCTGTTGGCGTTCTTGATGGCCAGGCGAGCGCTCAGTTCCTCTCGCGCGGTCGGCGCCACCACGTTGTTCGGCCGGGCGTCCCACTCGACGCCGCCACTGATGGGCCTTATTTGCACCCGGGCGCCGACCTCACCCATGACGACGCCGATACGCCCATTGGCCGTGTCCTTCGCCAGTTCACCGATGCCCGGTCTGGTCTGCTGGTTGCTCGCCATACGCACGAGCATCCTGCCGCTCATCAGGACGTCGGAACCTCCGACAAACCCCACTTCGGGACGTCCCGCGTCGGGTAGAACGTCCCTAGTGCCGTCCCCGAATGTTGGGAGAGATTGGGATGCCGAACGAGAGGCTACGTGCTGCCATGGCGGCCGGCGGCTGGACGTACAACGCCCTCGCAGACAAGGTCGAAGTCGATCAAAAGTCCGTCGAACGGTGGGTCAATTTGGGACGTACACCGCGCCGTGCTACGGCCATGTTGGCAGCGGAAACGCTAGGAGAAGACGTGCACGCTCTATGGCCCGCGCTCCGGCAGGCACGGCCTGCCCGCGCTGTCAGTCCGGAACTTGTGGCTCTCTACGACCAGCGGGCGGACATCCCCGTCTCCACCTTCGTGGACATGCTCACCCAGGCACACGAGCGCATCGACGTGTTGGTGTATGCCGCCGTTTTCTTGCACGAGGCGTACCCGCGGCTTAACGACCTGTTGCGAGAACGAGCTGCCGACGGGTGCGCGGTTCGTATCGCGATCGGTGATCCGGAGAGCGTGAACGTCCAACAGCGTGGCAAGGAAGAGAAGTTCGGCCACGGGATCGAGTCCCGGTGCCGACTTGCCCTCATGCACTATCGCCCACTTGCCGGCGTATCCGGCATCGAGGTGCGGACCCACGCGACCACGCTCTACAACTCGATCTATCGAGCAGATGACCAGGCGTTGGTCAATGCCCACGTCTGGGGAGTGAACGCCTACGGTGCTCCCGTGTGGCATCTTCGACGCAGCGGAGAGGGCGGCATGTTCGACACCTACGCCAGCAGCTTCGACGCGGTGTGGGAGACCGCCACGCCGATAACCGAAGGGTGATCATGGCACGGACTGAGTACTACGACGACCCGGCGGCACCAGAGCCGAACAGCTTGGTGGTCGCCGCGTCCGCCGTGGTTACCGACGACGAAGGGCGCGTGCTCCTTCAGCGCCGCCGGGACAACGATCTCTGGGCGCTCCCTGGTGGCGGCATGGAGATGACCGACTCACTCCCGGGAACGGCCGTCCGCGAGGTGAAGGAGGAAACGGGGCTGGACGTGGAGATCACCGGACTTGTAGGCACGTACACCGACCCCCGCCACATCATCACCTACTCGGACGGTGAGGTGCGCCGGCAGTTCAACATCTGCTTCACCGCCCGCGCAGTCGGCGGCCAACTCGCGATCTCGGACGAGTCCACGGAACTACGGTTCGTCCAGCCCGAGGAGATCGACCAACTCCCAATACACCACACACAGCGGCTCCGGATCCGCCACTTCCTGGAACACCGTGATCAGCCCTATCTCGGCTGACTTCGTAGAAGCTCAGAAGAGGACCTGGGCAAGCCAGGGTGGTTGCAAGCGTGAGTACGGAGGCAACCCAGCGAGTGCCGGTACTCCGGCCGTTGCAACAACGTCACCGTGTTGGCCAGAAGATGTTGTTTTGACATCCTCCCCCTCAGGAACGAAGAGGATTCCAGCCCTCACAGGCTGAGGTTCACGGGCACTCGACCGCTGTCTGCGCGGTGTTACCCCTTCGGCATGTCCTGCCGCGACGTTGGTTGCCGCATTCGTGTCGGCGTTGCAGGTGAATCCGCAGTGGGAACAGACGAACTCGGCTTGGCTCTTGCGTGAGTTCTTGTCGATCCATCCGCAGGCGCTGCACCGCAGGGACGTGTACGGGGCGGGCACATCCTCCACCCGCCCCGGGGCCTTGTGTTCGGTGCGCTGCCGCAGTAGACCCCAGCCTTGGGCAAGAATCGCCCGGTTCAGCCCGGCTTTCTGAGGCACGTTCCTGCCGGGGCTGTCGACCGTGCCCCTCGCTGACGCCGTCATGTTCTTGATGTCGAGTTTCTCGAATCGGATCACGTCGTACGTCCGGGCGAGCATCGTCGAGGTCTTTTCGCACCAGTCCTTGCGCCGGTTCACCTCGCGAGCCCTCAGTTTGGCCAGCTCGGCGTACTCAGCAGCCTTCTTCTCACTGCCTTTCGGGGCCCGCGCCGCGCGACGCTGGTGCTTTCGGATCTGAGCACGTTCCTTGACCGTGAGCTGCGGGCAGTTGAGAGCGCGGCCGTCCGACAAGGCGGCAGTGATCGTTACGCCCCGGTCGATCCCGATGACCTCGCCAGTACCAGGTGCGTCCAGAGGATCGGGAACAAGCGCGAACGCGACGTGCCACTGCCCCCTGCGATAGGTGACCCGGTAGGACTTCGCCTTCGGCAAGGGAGTCGTGAGCCGAAAACGAACCCAGCCGATCTTCGGGACCTTGACCCGCGCCCAGCGCCGATTGAGCTTCTCCACATCGCAGGTGTCAGTGACGCGAAAGCCCTCGTGCTGATGCTTTCTGCGCCAAGTCGGCTCACCGAATCCGGACCCGAACCGGGCACTCTTGGCCTTGGCGAAATCCTTCAGCGCCTGCTGCTGAACGTTGACCGATCCCAGGCGAAGCCAGTCGTTCTCACGGCGTGCCTCGGTGAGCTGACGGCACTGCTCGGCGAATCCCGGTGCCGGGCGCCGCCCAGGCCGCCAATGCGCATGCTGCTCCACGGCGAGATTCCATGCGTACCGAGCATGCGCACAGTGCTCCAGGAGTTGAAGCCCCTGCCCGCTCGTCGGGTACAGCCGAAACCGTGACATGACGTCAAAGTACCATCACATTGAGCCTAATTTGATGGGATTGCTGAACCTGGATACCGTGACGGCATGAAACAGATCACCCTCCGTCTGCCCGATGACCTCCATGCCTGGCTGAAAGACCTCGCCGAGCGGGAACACCGATCCCTCCACTCCCAGGTGCTGCACATGTTGGAGACCGGACGACCGGCGCGACATTCCGGCCCGGACGCGGAAGGCACCCGATAGGCCAAGCCGGATCCGCCCTTACGATCCCCACATGGCCGCCGCACGCCGTGACACCCGAGGAATCGTCGACCCCGCCGAACTCCTCACCCGTGTCCGCTTCCGCCGCCCCGAGCCCGCCCCGCCGCTGCGCCCGTACATCGAGCACTACTGGCTCATCGACTGGGACCTGACCGAGCCCTACGTCTCGCACGTCGTCCCGCACCCGGCCGTGCACATCGTGTTCCAGCGGCTCGCCGGCGAGGACGCCTTCGTCGAGGTCGCCGGCATCCCGCACGGGCTCTTCGCCCAGAAGCTGGAGGGGCGGGGGCGGGTCTGCGGGATCAAGTTCCGGCCCGGCGCCTTCCGTACCGTCGCCGTCGCCCCTGAGCGGCCCGTGTCGGAGTGGACGGGGCTGCGCGTGCGGCAGCCCGAGGTGTTCCCGGACACCGACCCCGCCGTCGTCCTCGACCCCGCCGACGAGAGCGTCCGCGTCGCCGCGCTCGACGCCTTCCTGCTGAGCCTCGACCCGCGCCCGGACCCGCAGGCCGAACTCGCGACCGCCCTCGTCGACCGCATCCGCACCGACCGCACGATCCGCCGCGTCACCGACTTCGCCCACGCCGAGGGCCTGTCCGTACGACTGCTCCAGCGCCTCTTCGCCGCCTACGTCGGCGTCGGCCCCAAGTGGGTCATCCTGCGCTACCGCATCCACGAGGCCCTGGAGCGGGCCGGCGCCGAGGAGCCCGTGGACTGGGCGGGCCTCGCCGCCGAGCTCGGCTATGCCGACCAGGCCCACCTGGTCCGGGACTTCACGGCGACGGTCGGGGTGACACCGACCGCGTACGCGCAGAGTGCGCAAGGTGCGGCGGGCGGGCGCTGACCGACGCCTGCGGGACCGGGTCCACCGCACGCTGATAGCTTTCGCAGCGGTCGGACAACAGCGGGGAGCGAGACCTGATGAACCGAGCTCAGGCCCTGGTCCGCTGGTCCACGGCGGACAACAACCCCATCCAGGTCTTCGGCACCGCGGCCGCCGTCACCGTCGGCGCGATCACCGTACGTCCGATCGGGACGTCCGGTACCGGGCTCGCGGTGCTGTGTCTGCTCGTCCTGGTGTCGCTGCTGCTCTGCACCCGGCTCATCCCCGAGGGCCACCTCTCACCCGGTGTGCAGCTCGCGGTGCTGTGCGCCTGGTCGGCGGGGGCCGCCGCGCTGATGGGCCTGGACCGCTCCGGGGCCTCGGCCCTGTTCGCGTACTTCGCCACCGGCCATGCCGGATACCGCCTCGACAGCCGCCGCTCGCTGCCGTTCGCGGCGGCCACCAGCGCCCTGTGCGCCGGTGTGCTGCTGCTGCCGTGGGGCGGCCACGGCACCTCGTGGATCGTGGGCGCCTTCACTGGGGTCAGCGTGCTGGTCGGTCTCTCCAACCGCGCCCACACCGACGCGCTGCGCTCCGCCCGGGCCGCCGCCGAGCAGGCCGAGCTGGCCGCGCGGGCCGAGGCACGGGCCGAGGCGCTCGCCGAGCGGGCCCGGATCGCCCGGGACGTGCACGACGTCCTGGCCCACTCGCTGGCCGGGGTGAACATGCAACTCGAGGTCACCGACGCCCTGTTGGAGTCCGGTGACATCGAACGGGCCCGGCAGGCGGCCCAGCGGGCGCAGAGCCTGGTGCGGTCGGGACTGACCGAGGTGCAGCGCACGGTCGGCGACCTGCGGGAGGACGCGCTGCCGCTGGTGGAGACGCTCCGGTCCCTGCTCGCCTCCGCCTCCGACGCCGGTACGCTGACCGTCGACGGGCCACCGCGTGAACTGCCCGTCCGCCTCGCCCAGGTGATCGTGCGCTGCGCCCAGGAGGCGCTGACCAACGCGCACAAGTACGCGCCCGGCGCACCGGTCCGTATGCGCCTGGAGTACCGGGCACGGCAGCCGGAGGCGACCGTCTTCGAAGTGGTCAACTCCGCGCCGCCGGAGGGCTCGCGGCCGCTGGCCGGGGCCGGGAGCGGGATGGGGCTGGTCGGGATGCGCGAGCGCCTCGACCTGGTGGGCGGCACGGTCTCGGCCGGGCCGATCGTGGACGGCGACGACAGTGGAGGCTGGCGAGTGCGCGTGGTGATCCCGGGATGAGCGACGAGCAGCGGGGCGAACAGCCGCCCGTCGTCAGGGTGGTGGTGGCCGACGACCAGACCGCCGTCCGCGAGGCGCTGGCGACCGTACTGGATCTGCAGCCCGGCGTGGAGGTCGTGGCGACGGCGAAGGACGGCGGGGAGGCCGTGCGGGCCGCCGAGGAGCACGCGCCCGATGTGGTCCTGATGGATCTCAACATGCCGCGGATGGACGGGGTCGAGGCCACCCGGCTGATCACTGAACGCTTCCCGCGGGTCGCCGTCGTCGTGCTGACCACCTTCGCCGACGAGGAGTACATCCTCGCCGCGCTCGGCGCCGGTGCCCGCGGCTACCTCACCAAGGAGTCCGGTCGGCAGGACATCACCCGGGCGGTGCGGGTCGCGGCGGCCGGGCAGTCCGTGCTCGACCCCGCCGTACGGGACCGGCTCGTCGCCGCCGCCGCGCGGGGCGGTGCGCCCGTCGAGCGCTCGGGCGCGGGACTCGCCCCGGAACTCACGCCCCGGGAGGTCGAGGTCCTCACGCTGATCGGCGAGGGGCTCACCAACCGGGGGATCGCCGAGCGGCTGGTGGTCAGCGAGGCCACGGTGAAGACGCATATCAACAACCTCTTCTCCAAGGCGCATCTGCGGGACCGGGCGCATGCCGTGAAGTACGCGTTCATCCACGGACTGGTGAAGACCCCTGGGTGAGGGCCTCGCCGCGGGTACCGGCCACCGGCAGCAGCCGGACGCGGGCCAGCAGCAGGAACACCCGGGTGAGGACCATGGCCAGCGCCATGATGACGAAGAACGGTGCGATGGCGTCCTGCACTATCTGGTGCTCGGCCATGAAGGTGCCGAGGTGGTCGCGGAACCCGGTGTTGTGCTCGGCGAGGTAGATGAAGGCGATACGCAGGCCGACCACCGCCGTCCAGATCGCCACGAAGCCGGCGCCGCACCGGGTGTGGACCTGGCCCGAGGCCGGGTCGCGCTCCACGCCGGTCGTGAACGTGGCGACGACTCCGCAGGCCAGCCCGATCGCGGCGCCCACCAGATAGACCACGAGGTCGACGTGCTGGGTGGGCATCCCCTTCAGATAGAAGTAGCCGACCGCGGACACCGTGCCGATCGGCATCAGCACCTTGTGCAGGTCGTACTTGCGGCGCCCGTACTGCGTCAGCATCATCACCGCGAAGATGCCCCCGCTGATCGTCAGTGCCTGCTCCATGTCCGTCATGACGTCCCACTCCTCGGTCTCCGGCGGGGTGCCCGCCGTGCGTTTTCCTGAGACCGACTCTCCCGCCGACGCCGGAAAAGCTCCCGGACCCACGGGTGGAAATCCGGGTGGAGACGCAGGTGGAGGCTCCCCCTAGGGGCTGCTCAGGGACCGGGACGTCGTCGTACGGCCGTCGAAGCGGAGCAGGGGCCGGCTCTCGCGGAAGCCGCCGTAGTCGACGGGGTGCCCCAGGACGAGCATGTGGTCGGCGACCGGCACGGCACTGTGCACCCGGCACACCACCGAGGCCATCGCCTCCTCCAGGACGGGCACGCCCTCGACCAGACGGTGCGCCACCGTCGCGAACCGGTCGCCGGGCATCGTGGCGAAGCGGTCGGCGAGCGCCCCCAGATCGTCGGGGAGAACGTTGACCGCGAACACTCCCCGCTCCTGGACCGCGGCGAGGGTACGACTGCCGCGGGCCAGCGAGACCAGGAGAAGCGCGGGCCGCAGGGAGACCGAGGTGAACGCGGTGACCGTACAGCCGAACAGCCGCTCCGCCCGACGGGTGGTGACCACGGTGATGCCGGTGGCCCAGGTGCGCATGAAGCGGTGGAAGGGGTCCGGCGCGAGCGTGGAGGCCTCGGCCCTGTCTCCGGAGACGGGCTCCGCCAGCCCGTCCCTCGGCACCGGAAGGACGGTCATGCCGCACCCACCGCTACGGCCGGGCCGGACGCCGCTCGGGCGCGTTCCAGGTCGGACTCCGCCGCCGTGGTGTCGCCGAGGTGCTCGTGGCAGCGGGCGCGCTGCCGGAGGAGTTCGGGTACGTCGGCGTCCGGGAGGGTGAGGGCGTGGGTGTAGTCCTCGGCGGCGGACCGCCAGTCGCCGGTCTGCTGATGGACGTGGCCGCGGTTGTGGCGCAGGTCGGGGTCGTCGGGGCGGGACTCGATCGCCCGGCTCAGATCGCGCAGGGCGGCGGCGGGCTCGCCGTCCTCGAACAGGAGCGTGGCGCGGCTCGCCAGCGCCGGCACGCAGCCGGGGTCGGCGTCGAGCGCGAGGTCGAAGTCGCGGCGGGCGGCAGCCCGTTGGCCGGACTCCCAGGCGAGCTGTCCCCGGAGCTGGAGCAGCCGGGCGTCGTCGGGGTCGAGCCGGAGCCCCTCCTCCAGGACCGGGAGGGCCGCCTTCGCCGCGTCGGTCTCCAGGAGCAGTCCGATGAGGTTGACGCGGGCGTCGAGCTGGTCGGGTTCGAGTTCGACGACGCGTTCCAGGTCGGCGATCGCGCCCTCCGTGTCGTCCGACCTGGCCCTCAAGTCGGCCCGGTTGTAGTGCAGTTCCCAGAACGGCGGACCGAGCGTGATCGCCGTGTCGTAGTCGGCCAGCGCGGCGGCGTCGTCACCCAGTTTCTGCAGGACGTCGGCACGGTCGAAGTAGTAGTCGGGGTAGTTCGGGTCGAGCGCGATGACCGCGGTGAAGTCGGCCAGGGCCTCGGCGGGCCGGCCCAGCGCCGCATGCACCCTGGCCCGGTTGTGGAGCAGCGCCGAGCGGTGCAACCGGTGCCGGTCGACCGGGAGTTCACGCTCCATCCGGTCCAGCCCCTCGTCCACCAGCCGGAAGGACTCCGCGAGATTGCCCAGGTGCATCTCGACCAGGGCGAGCCCGTTGAGCTGGAACACCGTGTGGAACGTGCGCAGTTCGGGATCGGGCAGCAGGGTCGCCACGGTGACCGAGCTGTTGACGTACGCCTTCGCCACCACATGGTCCCGCCGCTCCGGCGGATGCAGCCGGGTGTAGAGCATGGACAGCGCGTACCCGGTGAAGATCTGGGTCAGCGGAAGGGCGTACCGGCCGCGCACCTCCAGATAGAAGCGTTCGGCCTCCGCGGTGCGTCCCAGGAAGGCCAGCGCCGAGGACATCTTCCCGGTGACCTGCGCGTACACCTCCGCCCGCCCGGGGCCGACCAGGGCCCGCACCCGGGGGGCGTAGTCGAGGATCGCGTGCCAGAAACCCATCCCGGCGCAGTGGTAGACCGCCTCGTAGAGGGCGTCGCCGCCCGCCGCGGCCGGGTCGCCGCCGTGTTCGAGGTGGTACGGGATCGCGCCCAGCCGCAGGCTCAGGTCACCGTCGCGCCGTAGCCGCTCGGCCCGTTCGTCGTGCAGCCGGGCGCGGGTGTCCGGGTCGGCGGCCCGGTAGGCGGCCAGTTCGTCCGGGTCGTCGGAGGTGCCGTCGGAGTCGACGTACGCGTGCAGCAGCCGGTCCTGGTCGCGGGCGGGACCGGGATCGGGCGCGGGTACGTCGGCGGGGCGGGCGTACCGGTCGAGTGCGGCGGCGAGTTCGTCGGTGAGGTTCCCTCCGCGGCTGCTCACGGAGACGGCGACGCGGGTGCCCTGGGTGCGCCGCAGCAGGATCGCCAGGAACTCCTGGTCGGTGTGGTCGGCCTCGTCGGCGTCGGCGAACGCCAGCCGCAGTGCGCCGGGAGTGCTCAACTGTGCGTAGGCGACGAGGAGTTCGACCAGACCGTGGGCGAGACGGCGGGTGCGCACCGCCGCGTAGACGCGGGTCTGTTCCTCCGGTGTCGCCACGGAGGTGAGCGTCTGGGGACCGGCGCCGATGCGGTCCTGCAACTCCGGTGCCACCGAGAGGATCTCTATCGCGTGCCGGTCCACCAGGTCCGGCCGCCGGTCGTACACCGACGGCACCAGCGCCCGCATCAGGGTGCCGGCTCCGGTGTAGGGGCCGCGCAGCCGCCTGTGGCAGCTGACGGACACATCGGCCGGCTCCGGAGCGGATGCCTCGGGGCCGCTGTGCCACAGGCGGGTGTTCATGGCGTCTCCTTACGTCAAGTCATGCAGCATTACGTCGAGTTGACAGCTTTCGTCGCGTTGATCGTGCTCGGCGCGTTGATCGTGCTCGTGGCGTTCACCGCCGGTGCTTGCGGTTGCGGGCCGCCTCGCGGCGGGAGACCACGAGCAGCAGGGCGAAGTCGCCGAAGAAGAGGACGAGCGACACGATCGAGTCCCAGAACCCGGCACCGCCCGCCGTGCCGTGCGCCAGTTGCGGTCCGAGCCGGGTGGCGAAGCCCCACAGCAGGGGTACGACGGCCAGCGCGGCGGTCGCCAGCAGGAAGCCCCCGCCGCAGATCGTCAGCAGGGCGAACCAGGGCGCCATCAGCCGGTCCCGCGGCGACCACGCCGAGTCGTCGACCTCGTCGGGCGGCCGTACTCCCGGCAGTCGGCGCAGCCTGCCGCGCAGGTACGCGGAGGTCGCCTCGTGCAGGGCGGTGCAGCCGAGCAGGGTCGTGACGACGTAGTACAGGTCCGTGCGCAGGAAGAGATAGAACTGCCAGACCAGCCGCAGCACGATCGTGTAGGCCACGGCCAGCGCGGGTCCGCCCGCCCAGGACGGACCGGTCGCGGCCAGCACGGTCAGCGCGCTGAACAGCAGGACGTCGGCGAGCATCCCCGCGAGGAAGGGGAGATACCGCTTCCTGCGGGGGACGCTGTACAGCGCGTCCAGATGGGTCTCCACCACCAGGTAGATCAGCCGGCGGCTCATCGTCAGGCTGGTCGGCAGGCCCAGCCTGCGCCCGGCCAGCACATGGAAGAACTCGTGCCAGCTCACGGCGGGCACCTGTGCCAGCGCCAGGGACACCTGCACGAGCACGAGGGAGGGGCTGAAGAACACGTTGGCGGTGTGCGGTCGCAGCCGGGGTTCCGTCACCAGCAGGGTGACGCACGCGGTGACCAGGGCCGTGTACGCGACCCAGGCCGGCGGCGAGAACGCCCACCCGCCCAGCCGCCGGAACCGCAGCGGCCGGACGCTCTTCTCCGGCCCGGGCTCCGCTCCGCCCTTCTCGACGTCCTCCCTGATGTCCTCGATGTCGTCCTTGACGAAGCCCAGTTCGCGCAGGGTCTCGATGAAGTCGCCGATGTCGACGGACTCGCCGAACTCGGTGAGATACCAGCCCGCGGCCTCGTCGAGCGCCATGCCTTCGGCGAGCCGGCGCAGCAGCGCCGCACCGTCGTCGGGCAGGACGGCGTAGGACTGGATGTCAGAGCGCCCCACCACGACGCCGTCGGCCTCGTCGACGAACGTCAGGGGGTGGAATTCGATGGCCGACATGGGTGTCCCGGGCCTCCTCGCCGGTCCGCAGGGATGTCGATGTCACGGTGCGGGTCCGTACCCGTACCGCCCCTGGGACATGACGGGGACAGGTACGGGTACGGACCGCAGGCGTCAGCAGCCCTCGGGGCTGTAGAGCGCGGCGGACGACGTGAGCTTGATGGAGCCGGTCTTGCGAACGGTGATCTTCTTCATCTGTTTCACCTCCCTGTGTGGATCGGGTTGTCGAGCGGTGCCACCCGGTGGGGAGGCGTCCGGCGACGACACTGTCAGCGGGGCGGCGCGGGGACATGGGGGAACGGCACCCGTGTTTCCGGGGCGCCCGGACGCGCGAAATGGGGGCGCCGCCCCCATACGGCACGGAGCGGCGCCGGGCAGGGTGGGCGCATGCGAGACGACACCCTGTCAGTCATCGTCTGCGGCTCCAGCGCGGCGAATCAGCTCCCGGCCTATCTCACCTGGTTCCGCCAGGAGATCGACCTCGGTCTGCGCGTGCTGCTGACCCACAGCGCCGCGCGGTTCATCCAGCCGCAGGTGGTCGCGTGGTACGCCGACGAGGCCTACACCAGCGACGATCCGGCGCTCAACCCCACCGAGTTCGCCAAGCGGTCGGCGGGGATCGTGGTGCTGCCCGCCACCGCGAACACGCTCGCCTCCGCCGCGCTCGGCCTCGCGGCCACGCCGGCCCAGACCGCGCTGCTGGCCGCCGACCGGCCCGCGCTCTTCTTCCCGAACATGAACCGGAGCATGTGGGTCAAGGCACCCGTGCGACGCCATGTCGCGACGCTGCGGGCCGACGGTCACACCGTGGTGGATCCGCAGGAGCGGGTGGTCTTCGAGCTGTGGCAGCGGGAGAACGCGCTCGGCATCGCCATGCCCCCTCCGGACGAGGCGACCGAGACCGTCGTCACCTGGCTGGAGAAGATCCTGTCCGCCGAAGACCCCGAAGACCCCGAAGACCCTGAAGACGCCGAGCACCCGTAATGCCTGAAGGCGCCGAGGAGTTGGCAGACTCCCCCAGCTCCCGGCCTACCGCTACCTACCGCCGCCTACCCCGCCCCCTGCCCCATCGCCGCCGCATACGCGCTGAGTTCGGCCCGGTTGGGCCGCCCGGTCTTCAGCATCAGGCTCGCGACATGCTTCTCGACGGTCCGCGGAGAGATGAACAACCGCAGCCTGGCCGCGCGGTTGTTCATCTCTCCGCGGAC
>NZ_JAENRY010000084.1 GCF_016612545.1 Streptomyces sp. MBT65
GTCATGAGGGGCTGCGGGGACGACAACCCGTACAACTGACCCCCTCCGATCCCGAGGCCGCCCGCGCGGGGCGGGCGGCCTCGGGATCGGAGGGGGTCAGTTGTACGGGTTGTCGTCCCCGCAGCCCCTCATGACGTCGCCGCCGGCGACGGCGTCGAGGTCGACGACCTCGACCTCTTCCTCGGTGTCCGGTCGTACCGTGATCTCTACAGCGGTTGCGGTCATGTGCGTAATTCCTCTCTCAGGCGTGTTGGCAGTAGCGGTTCAGTGGTGCGTCGGCGCGGCGGTACATCTTCACGAGGGGCATGCACTTGGTGCACTTCTTCTGAAGCGCACAGCCGGTGCACGCGTCCTGACGCTGAAGCGCTCGGTCGGCGATGCCGCCGAGCCGCGCCAATCCCGCGACACCCTCTTTGAGCAGTGGTATCGGGTGGTCACGGGAGACTTTGCAGACGCTCGCCAGGCCGAAGGGATTCACGTTCAAGGACGTGTGGCCGGCATCGCATCCGGTGAAGGGGGTTTCGTTGCGGATGTGCTCGGGGGCCTGCTCGTCGAGGGGGTCGGCGCCGCCGTCGAAAGTGGGCGACATGTTGCCGTACTCGCGCACCCGTGGGGCGTAGCGGTGGGCGAGTGCCCGCATGGCGTCGGCCTCGTGGGCGTTCCGACGCGTGATGATCACGCTCAGCGACAGCGGTAGATTCGCCTCGCTGGCGGCGGAGAGGCCGCGCATGAAGTGGTCGAACGCGCCGCGGCGTCGTGTGAATCCGTCGAACGTCTCTGCTGTGGCGCCGTACACGCTGAGCGTTACCCGGTACGGGCGGCGCGTGGTGAGCAGTTCGAGCATCCTCGGGCGGTCGAGAGTGGATCCGTTCGTCAGGATCTCGACCATCATTCCGAGGTCGTACGCGAGCGCGTACGTCTCCGGGAAATGCCGGTCGACGGTGCACTCGCCCCCGCCGAGTTCGAGCCACACGATTCCGGCGTCGCGCAGGATGTGTAGCAGACGCTCGCGGGGTTCCCATGAGAGACCCTCGTGCACCTTGTCGCCGTAAACGCAGTGGCCACAGTTCCAGTTGCACCCGTTGTTGACCTCGTATGAGGCGCGGCCGTGGCCGTACGGGGATGGCTCGCGAATCAGCAGGGCCTCGCCGGGCCTGCGGTGGCTGATGTCGAGTCCCCACGTGCGCTGAACGCGGTTGGACAGCCATGAGGGCATCGTGCCGTTCGATGTCACGGCGCGCAGTTCGAGGTACCGGTGTGCCGGGATCTTCAACCCGGCTGTGTTTCCGGGGCGGAGTATCAAGTAGTCGTCCAGGAACGGGCTTGTGATCAGGTCGTACATGGCGCCTCCATCAGGTCAGTGGGGACATGGAGAGGTCTTGTCCGGTTACGCTCGGCCTCGGCGGGTCGGCCCGGGGTCTATCTCACTCCGGGGCGGCCCGTTCGATGCGCTGGTCAGACGTGGTACGTCGTGCCCCAGCGCATCGCGCCCCGCTCGTGGCATTCGCGTACGTGCTCGGTGACTGCTGCTTGGTCGGCGCCGGCGGCGAGGGGGTCGAACAGGACCAGGATTCGGACCGGCCCGCCGGCCTCGACCACGTCCAGCCACGACCGCGCAGCAGGTAGGCCGAGCCGTCGCTCGCCGTCGCCGTAGTCGAGCCACGGCACGCCTCGCCGGATGCGGATGCGGTGCCCGATGGGCGGCGGGGGGCCGTCGTACGGGCCGAGGTGCAGCGCTTCGGCGAACGCCTGCATGCCCTCGCGGATGCTGTCGGCGCTCTCGTTGTCGAGGCGGGGCAGCGCGTGGTACGCGAGCAGTTGGGCGACGGGAAACAGGTAGTCCTGGTGCACGCCGGTCGCCAGGTGGATACCGGCGACGAATCCGGGGCCGGGTGGCGCCTTGGCTTCGGGCACGGTCACGATGCCTTCACCTCCGCCCATACGATCTTTCCGAATGGGCGGTCGCGGACGCCCCAGGTTGCGAGGGCATCCACGATGAACATTCCGCGGCCCCGTTGACGCTCTACGGACTCCGGCCTGAAGCGGGGCGAAGAACGCCGGGTGTCGTGTACCTCGATCCTGACCAGGTCGGGGCCGTGTTCGAGGGCGACGAGCAGGGAGTCGCCCGGTTCTGTGCCGTACCGAATGGCGTTGGTGACGATCTCGGAGACGACGAGTAGCACGTCGTCGAGCAGGGTGTCGCCGATGGCTGACACGTGAAAGGCGATGTACTCGCGAGCGAAGTCGCGGGCGACCTTGGCGGACTCCTCGACCGCCTTAAGTTTGAGCCGCGGCGGCGGGGGGCCCATCAGGGCCCTTGGGTCGGGTGTGGGGGTCACGGTTCTGGTCACCTCTCGCCCTCCGAGGCCGCCGGGGATGGCGGGCCCGCGGGGAGGCTGGCGAGAGGCTGGGGGGTCTGGTGCCGCTCGCAGGGGTCGGGGGTCTTGTGGGCGCAGATGAGCAGCCGCGCCGAGGGCCGTACGTGCATGAACGTGTCGCCAGTCGCCAACGTGATGATGGGGGCGCCGGCGTGTAGCCGTTCGTCGAGGACATCGGAGACCTCGCGCCATTCGTGGTCGTCGTAGACGACGGCGCCGGTCGTGACGCGGTGCGCGCAGGTGAAGCCGAGGAATGCGTATCCGGTGAGGGCGGGGGCCGTCATGCGGGCCCCCCGATCGGGTCGAGCGCTGCGGGCTCGACACCGCCGTGAATGAGGCGGGACAGCTCGCCGACCAACTGCTCGGAGTCGGAACCGGTCAGTACGAGGTGCGCCTCGCCGACGTCCTGACCGTCTGTCGTGATCCGTAAGGGAATGAAGAAGCGGCCGGCGTTCGTGCGGCCTAACGGTTTGTCAGGTGCTCGCTCGATGCGCCAACCGATCTGACGGTTTGCGGTCATCGTGCCCCCTCGACTAGTCGATGTGGCAAGGGAGTTCACCACTTGTCAGACCGTAAGGGGCACACAAGAAGGCACCCCGGAAAAAGTTCCGGGGTGCCTTTCTTCCGGGGTTTCCGATCAGCCGGCGAGGACGCCAACGTGAGTGGCGTGGTCGCGCAACTCGGCACGGTAGGAGGGGCGTTCACGCTTCAACAGGTCGCGGATGGCCTCGCGCACGATGGGGAAGTACTTGACCTCTTCGGGTGAAGTCTTGCGAATGCGACCGATCATGTAGAGGGTCGCGTAATCGTCCTGCTTCAACCGGTTGGCGTTCATCACCTCGACCAGGTACCGCGTGCGCCGTTCGAGGGGGAGGACCGGGTTTTCGTCCTCGATGGCGTCCGCGAGGCGCAGAGCCTCGGTTGCGTCGCCTTCCTCGCCGGCGAGGTGCACCCCGTGCATGGCGACGTTGGTCGGGCCAAATGCCGTACGCCAATCGTTGCGGTCTACGGCGGCGCGCTGGGCGATGCGTTCAGCTTCGTGAAGCAGGTCCCACGCGGCTGCCGGACGGCTGTCGCGCATCGAGGCGACGGCCCCGACGAGGTGCAACGCGCCGTGCACAGACAGCAGTTCAGGGGAGGCGTCGTCACCCGGCGTGGTGATCTCCATGGCCGAACGCGCGAGGTCTGCGGACTCTGCGACGGCTCCCGTGGTGGTGAGCACGAGGGCCACGTTCCAGGCGGACGCGCCGAGTAGAACCGGGTCGCCGGTCTGGTCGGCGAGCTGTAGCGCGCGGTCGGCGGCCACGCGGGAAAGGGTGTGTTCGCCCACGCGGCGTAGAAAGACCTGCAACAGGTGATAGAGGCTGATCACCGCGCGGGCGACCTTGGCCTCGTCGTCGGTTCCGACGTTGCGGGCCGCGTACTGCGCTTCTGCGAGCAGGTTAGGCAACTGCGGTCCGACAACTGCGTACCGGTCGACGTCGTGCTCGTACGCGTGCCATGCCTCGTCAACGCGCTGTGCCAGTTCATCGGGCGTCAACGGGGTGCCGGGCAGATTGTCACCGAGCCGCGAAGAGATCGTGTTCAGCGCGCGGCGGATCTCTGGCACCGACTCGTGTTCGTGTGAGCCGTTCGTCACCAGTGCGATGCTCCGGCCCGTCAGTTCGGACAGTTCCCGGATGTCGAGGACGCGCGCGATTTCGAGCAGTACGGAGAGATTTTCAGCGGGGATGACTCCCCGCTCAACCTTGCTCACCCAGTCTTCCGAGCGGCCGATCAGGCCACCGAGCGCGGCCTGTGAAAGCCCTTTGCGCTTGCGGTACACCTTGATTCGGTCGCCGGTGGTGAGTTCACGCGTGAAGGCGTTCACCAGCACCCCTTATGAGTCGTGACGACGCGGGACTACACCCAGAGTACGCGGACCGCAACCGTGCCGCGCCGGGATCTTCGGCAGGAACGCCAGAAACGCCCCCGTACGGCCATACGCGGCCGTACGGGGGGCGTTTCTGCTAAGGGGTGGTGGCGAACTGCCATACGGAGAGGGCGAGGCCGAGAACGGCGACCAGGGCGGCGACGGATGGCAGGGGCCACCGTGCGCGTTCGAGGGCGTCGAGCCGCTGGTCGTGGTCGGTGAGCTGACGGTCGGTCTGGTCGCCGCGCTGTACGAGCAGGGCGAGGGAACCATCGACTCGGGCGAACCCCTCGGCCATGGTGCCGCGTAGCTTCTCCAACTCGACGGCGACCGACTCGGGCGGGGGCGGCATGGTCACGCGCTACCGCCCTGGTTGTCGTCGACCAGGCCGAGGCCGACACGGTCGAGCAGCTGCTCGACGGCGGGCAGGGCCATGACGCGCGCGAGGCCGCCCGCGACGGCGAGGGCGCCGACGACCCACGGAAGGGACTCGGGGATGCCGGACGCGTTCACGATGGCGGGGAGGGCGACGGCGAACATGACGACGCCCTGAATGACGGTACGGACGGTGCGCTTGGCGGCGGTGCTCATGGGGGAACTCCTCGTTTTGTGTGCGGATACAGGGGCGCCCGCCCCGGCGGCGCGGTGCCGGGGCGGGCGAGGGGTGCCTACTTGCCGTAGGCGAGGCGGAACAGGACGGCCCAACCCTTCGGGCCGATCTTCACGTCGTGCGTGGTGCCCTTGGCGCGGTAAGTCGGGTGCGCGTTGTGGAACTTGGCCACGGCGGCCTGAGTCGCCGACCCGTAGTTCGGGGACTCCTTGACGCTCTTGGCCATGTAGCCGGCGGCCTTGAGCGCGCGCTGAAGCGTGACGGCCGACGGCGCGGCCTTGCCCGGCGCAAGGCCGGTCGGGAACTTCGGCGGTGTGTACGGCTTCGGCTCGTCGTTGTTGTCGTCGGCGTCGTCGCTGTCGCCCTGGGCCCACTCGCGCAGTGCCGAGGGGGACAGGTACGCGATGTTCCGGTCGACCGGGGTCGATGTGAACTGCCAGAACGTCACGGAGCGGCCGGACGGCTTGGGCCGGGCGGCGGCCTCGGCGCGGGCGTACGTGGCGGCGCCCCACGGGTAGGCGGGGTACCAGAGCGGAACGCCCGACGGGACGTGACCGGCGGCGATGTCCGAGGCGGACGTGTAGATGCCGACGACCTGCTCGGGGAACGCCTTCTTCACCGCGGCGATCCACGCCGAGGCGTACGCCTTGATCTGCGCGGCGGTGCGCCCGCGGTAGTTGCGGCCGTCGCTGTACTTCTCCAGGTCGAGCCAGTGAATGAAGCCGGCGCGCGCGTACGGCTTGACGGCCGCGATGTAGTTCGCTGCCTCTGTCGCCGCGGACTGGTTCGGCCATGCGAAGTGATACGCGCCGGCGATCAGACCGGCGGACTGTATGCCCTTGATGTGGGTCGCGAACCGTCCGTCGCGGCCCTTCTCTCCTTCGGTCGCCTTGGCGAACGCGAACGCGAGGCCGTCGGCCTTGTGCGCGGTCCAGTTCTGGGCGGGCTGGTAGGCGGATACGTCGAGGCCGCGCGAGGTGCTGGTCATGATGGGTCTCTCCAGACATGAAAAAACGCCCGGCGCGGTGCGCGGGGCGTACGGGAGGTATGGGGGTCAGGCGACGCGTTCGAGCTTCAGATAGGAGCCGGCGAGCAGGACCGTTGCGGCGGTGTTGGACGCGTTCTGTGCCCACCGCAGAGTGAGGTTTCCGGCCGTGGTGCTCACGATCAATGCGCCTTGGAAGGTGGTCCCGGTGGTGACGCTGAACGTTAGGTCGGTGCCGAGATCCGGGGCGCCAACGCCGTCGTTGTCGGTCCATACCATCGTGGCGCCGGTCGGTGCCGACCAGTCGGCGCGGAAGCCTCCGCCCCCGTTGGTCCACACGACAACGGCCTCGACGATGTATGTCGCGCTGGCGACCACAGGCAAGATCAGGTGCGTGTCCGCGGCCACCGTGGCGGTACTGGTGCGGGAGGTGTCCGCGGCCTTGACGATGGCCTGCGTCTGTCCCACGCCCTGAACGATCAGGTTGCCGGTGAACGTCTTGTTGCCGGCAACGGTCTGGGCTCCGGTGAGCAGGACGGCCGTGCCGGTGGCGACGGCGCCCACGTCGGCCGCGGTGTGGGTGTGAGCGGTCGCCGCGGCGCCGACGTCGGCCGCGGCGAGGGTGACGGCACCGGTCTTGGTGTTGACGGACGTGACCGGCGCGGCGGCGATGGCGAACACGGTTCCGTCGGACTGGCGCA
Organism: Streptomyces sp. MBT65; assembly: GCF_016612545.1. Classification (GTDB taxonomy): domain Bacteria; phylum Actinomycetota; class Actinomycetes; order Streptomycetales; family Streptomycetaceae; genus Streptomyces. The sequence continues at coordinate 6,587 of NZ_JAENRY010000084.1, forward strand.
CCTTCAACGCGCCGCCCTCGGCGTACAGGATCGCCCCGCTTGCCGGGTTGCTGGCGGGCACCGTGGCGGCGTTGGTGATACCCAGCACGCCCACGCCTCCGCCGACATCGGCGCTTGTGGCTCCGAACTGCACCGAGTTGGCGAGATAGGCGATTGCTGAGGCAACCAGGTTGCCGCTCGGCCCAACTCGGGTGCGCGTGGCGCCGGTTGAGTCCTGCCATTCGGCGACGTTGTTCGTGCCGTCGCCCTTGACGATCACGCGGCCGGTGAACGTGCCGCCCGTCGCGGGGACGGCCCCGATGTCGGCGGCGGCGAGAACGACCGCGGCGACGGACTTCCCGTTGACGGACTGCACCACACCCGGGGCGCCCGCTGCTCCCTGGGCGCCCTGTAGTCCCTGCGCGCCGGTCGCCCCGGCGGTGCCGGTCGCTCCGGTCGCACCTGTGGCGCCCCGTGCTCCGGCCGGGCCGACCAGCGAGGCGAGCCACTGTGTGACCGTGCCGGTGAACCCCTGCTCGACGGCGACCTCGTACGCGCTGTCGCCTCGTACGGCGACGTAGGTCGGGGTCGAGGGGTTGGTCGGCGCGATGTCGGCGAGGTCGGCCTCGGGCGCCTCGGCGGGCAGGACGACCTGATAGACGCGGTTCATCGAGACGCCCGCGAGTTGTTCCGCGACTGTGTATGACCAGCTGCTCGGGTTCATGCCGGGGGCGTCGGTGGCCGGCAGTTCGACGGCGAACGCGCCCGTGGCGTCGAGCGGGACTGTGACGGGCCCGCCGAGGATCACGTCGTACGCGCCGAACGTGATCAGGCTCGGGGCACGGAAGACGACTTGGCCGGACAGGGGGCGGCCGTCGGGGGACAGGAAACGCCCTGTCACGCGGACGGTGGGGATTCCCTCGGGCAGCATCACACCCCCTTGTCGGTCGCGGCGGCGATGGCGCCGGGGGCCGCGACGGTGGCGGCGGTGCGTACGGGGGTGTCGGGTGCCTCGTCGGTGGTGAAGGTGTTCCGGGTGTAGGCGCGGTACATGCGCGTTTCGACGTTCTGCCCGCTGGTCTTGGCGCGGTGGCTCACGTCCCACACGACCGTTTGCAGGAACTCGACTCCGTCGAGGGGGGCCTCGATGGTGCGCTGTGTCCACGTGTTCGCGGCGACGTCCCACTCGGCGAGCGTCTGCGCGGTGCCGCCGGACGGCGTCATGGTCACCTTGACCTGTCCGCCACCGGTCCCGGCGTACGTGAACACGACGATCACAGCGACCGCGTTGTGTGCCGGGCTGGCGCCCCACCACGCGGTGTCGTACGCGGTGCTGGTGTTGGACTGGCGCGCGGTCGGGTACAGGCCGATGGGCATCCACGGGCGGCCGAGGAACCGTTCGGAGAACGCGTCATCCATCACGAGCACATCGCGGTTGCCCTGGTCGCGGTTCCACATGCGGATCATCTGACCGGCGCCGGCGGCGTTCTCGTCGCCGACGGTGAGGGCGGCCGTGCCATCCGTGGGGCGTGCGATGCCGACCGCCCAGTCTCCTGCGGGGGTCTCGCCGGTCATGAAGATGCGGTTGCCGTTCGGGGCGAGGGCGATCAACCGGCCACCTTCGCCGATCACTACGTCACCGTTCAACACCTGGTTGAGCGCGGGCCGCATCTGCGCCCGCCCCCGCAGTTGCCGTACCTCGCGTTCGAGGGCGGCTATCCGGTCAAGCACGTCTTGCGGGACGTAGGGCACGGTTAGGGGACCTCCAAGTACAGGCGGGCAGTCTCGGGGCGGCCTCGCTCGGGCGGGGAGAGAGACAGACCGACGACGCGGTACCGGGCGTCGAGGGTGTCGGAGTGCCACATGTCGCGGATGCGGAGCCGCACCGTGGCGCCGAGCAGGGCCGGCGTGATGTTCCCGCCGAGCAAGACCTCGACCTCGGGTATCTGCACCGGGTCGCGGGCCGTGGTCCAGTCGGCGCGGGCGTGCGCGTCGAGGGTGGCCTGTTGTTCAACGGTCGTGTAGTCGCTGCTGCCGTCGAGGCGCGGCCACCCGGCGGCGATATCGGCGTCGTCGACCAGCACGGGCGAGGTAAGCGGGTAACTGTCCTGCGCCTGGTTGCTGTTGATACTGGCGCCGCGCGACTGCCACGCGTTCGCCTTGGCCGTAGCGTCGACCGGCCACGTGTAGGACAGCACCGCGCCGGGGTGGTCGAGCACGACCTCGGTCGCGCCCGCGCGGATGACCGGGTGTCCGAGTTGCAGCCGCTTGACCCGGCGGCCGTCGCTGTCGCGGAACGACGCGATGCGCCACTCGAACCCGTCCTCGACGGCGGCGAGGTCGTCGAGCAGGTCGCCGATGGTGGGCAGGTCGTAGCGCAGGTACGTGCGGTCGCGCAGCACGCCGGATACGGCGATGTCGTACGTGAGGCCGATGTTCCCACCGGGGGTGTTCTGCGCGTAGTCGACCAGGCCGCGGGCTATGTCGAGTTGGTCGACCTGCTCGGCGGTCTGCGTGTCGTACAGCAGCCGGCGGTACAGGTAGCTTTCCCATCCACCGGCCTGAATCTGCGCGCCGAGGAACCCGCGGGCGTCCGAGGCGAGGGCGAGCGTCCACAGGATGCCGCCCCACCAGATGTCGCGTCCGCGCTCGACCCACACGGCCGTTCGGCCGGGCACGATCGCCCGGCGGGCCCGCTCGGCAATGGCGCGGTTGGGGATCGGCACGGTGCCGGTCAGCCGGCCCGTTTTGCCTATGTAGTCGTCGAGGGCGACGCCCTGTACGGGCAGGGCGTCGAGCAGCTGGTCGGATCGTAGATCGCAGAACAGCAGCCGGTACGGCGGCGCGATCACTGCACGAACTCCACGGTGAGTTGGCCGTCGCGTACGAACACGTCGGTGCCGCCGGTGCTGCCGCTACTGATGTTCCAACCGGGGATGAGCGTCACCTGTCCGCCCGGGGTGAGGCCGGGGCGGTAGACACGGCGCGAGGCGATGACACGGCCGGACTGTGCGCTGATCCCGTTCGGTCCGCCGTGGGCTTCGGTGTAGGCGCCGGTCGCCCGCCACGTCATCCACGCGGTTGAGGCGGTCGTCGTGCGGTTGGAGACCTGTCCGCCGATCGTGACGAACACGGCCCCGGACGGGGGCACGGTGAACGTGAGGCGCGGCCACGCGGCGGCGGTGAAGTCGACGAACGCGCCGGTCTGGTTGAGCGGCGGGTCGGCGGCCTGCGCGGTCACCACCGGGCGCGTTGGGGTGGCGGGGTACTGCGCCCACGCGCCGGCCGCAGCGTTCCACCGTTCCAGGCCGGCGCCGTTGTCGCGGTACTGGCCGTCGTACGAACCGTTGAAGGCGAGGCCGTACCCGCGCGGGATGATGCCGCCGTAAGCGGAGGTGAAGCGGCGCCGGTCGCCGAGGGCGGACGACCAGGGGATACCGCCCGTGCCCGCCGAGGCGCCCGGGGGAACGGTCACGTCCCACAGGCGCAGACAGGCAGAGGGCATGCTCGGCGCGGTCGGGGTCGCCGACCCCGTGCCGCGGATGATCTCGACGGTGGCGAGGTTCTGGCCGGCCTGGTCGAACAACTGGTCGTACACGCGCACGGCGACGGAGTCGATACGGGCGAACTGCGCCTCGCCGTCGGTGAACGTGAGGGTTACGGGGGCGTCGACCGACACGGGGTAGGCGCCCTGTGCGTCGGTGCCCTGCACCAGAGCGCGGCCGGTGCCGATCTGTACGGACATCGCCCCCGCGCTGGTCGCGGCGAACGGGTTCCCGCCGGCGATCACGCCGTCGCGGGTGCGCATCTCCGACTCGGGCGCGTAGGTGCCCACAGGGGTGAGGCGGGTGTCTTCTCGGGTCTGCCCGTTGGGCAGCAGCCATGCCGAACGCACGGACACAGGCGGGGACTCCTTACCAGTAGGCCGAGCGGTAGCGCACGGTCGCCGACGCCGTCGGGTCGTTGCTGCCGGGCGCGGCGCGGAAGATCAGGGATGAGATGCCGGGCGCGAGCGTGAACGTCTGCTCGGGCACTGAGCGGCTGGTCGCGGTGTAGATCCGCGAGGCGGTGCCGTTGAGGACGACCGTCCCGGCGAGGGTGTCGACGGCGAGCACGTCGCCGGCGGCGAGGGGAATGTCGTACTCGATCGCGTCGCCCGTATTGAGGTTGGTCAACGACGGACGGGTCACCGGGCCCCGGAACTCAACGACCGGATGCGTCTCGGCTCCACCGAGGTTCGTCGCCGACAGGGCGCCGGTACTGCCCGGGTTGCCGAACGGGAGCGGCCACGACAACGGCCACGACAGACCGGCCTCGGACATGGGCAGGGTCGCCGACACGGTGCGCTCGGCGAGTTCGTACCGGCGCGGGTCGGTCGCCTGAAACTCGATCGCCCCGCCCGTGATCGTGCCGAGGCGGTACCCGAGGCCGGCGGGGACCGCCCGGCGGGTGGCGCGCGCGTACGCGAGCAGGGGCCCGCGCTCGTCGAGCCACACGACGAGCGGCCGTTCGTCCTCGACCGGCACCGTGCCCGCGCCGAGGGCAGCGACAACCGCGCCGATCGTGGCGCGAGGGGCCCGCACGAGCAGACCGTCGAGGGTGACCGTCCGGGCCTGCGCGAGCAGCCGGCCAGGGAACGCGCCGTGCGCGTCCGACCGCGCCACGGTCCCGGAGTCGAGGGCGGGAAGGTCTTCCCAACCACCGATCGAACGCCACCCGTAGGGGGTGCCGGGGCCGAGCAGCAGGTCGCCGTACTGCACGTGCCCGGGGCGGGTCACCTGGTCACCAGCGGCCACGGTCACCCCCTCGCCTTGGCCAGCCACGCGAGCGCGCGGGCGTTGTCATCGGGGGTGCCGTTCTCGGCGGCGTGCCAGTGCTCGACGTGCACCGCCGGACCCGTCGAGGCCGCGGCGAACGGGGAGCCGTACGCGCCCCCACCCGCGCCGGCGAAAGCGGGAACGGCGGGCGGGGTGACCAGCGTTGACATCACGCGGTCGAGGGCGCCCTGTCCGGATCGGATACCGGCGACGACACCGGCCGGAATCCACCGGCCGACCTCGCGCGCCATGACCTTGGAAGGGCTCCCGATTCCGAGTGCCTTTGCGATCGGCCCCGGAATCATGTTCTTCGCGAAAGAGATCAACTGCGACCGCAGCCAACTACCCATGGACTGAACGCCCTTGAGCAGGCCACGAACCAGATCGATTCCCTTGTCGTAGAGCAGATCCTTAAGACTGCCGAGGGCAGACGATATGCGCCCCGGAAGTCCCCTCACCCAATTGACAAGTTCAGTCGCCTTGGTGACCGTGCCATCTTTGATGCTCTGCCAATGCTTGATGACCAGGCCCGCAAGGGTCCAGTTCAAAAAGAAGCTGATGAGCTTCTGGGGCAGGCCCTTGACGAATGCCACAACGGCATTCCAGACGTTCAGGGTTCCTGTCTTTATCGCATCCCAATGCGAAATGACAATGCCGACGATCGTCCATTTAAGGAACAGGTCTAGAAGGAACTGACCAATTTCCTTGATCTTGTTCCAAATCCAGTCCCACGCCTGCGTGGTGTATTTGACGATCGAATCCCAGTTGGCGACGATCAGCGCGACCAGGCCGACAACGGCGGCGATCACCAGGGCGACCGGGCCCATGCTGATCAACCACGCCGCGGCCATGCGCGCGGCCTGGATCATGGACTGTGCGCCCATGAGGACCCACGCGCCGACCACACGGGCCGCGGTGGCTACCGCGCCGGCGCCCTGGGCGATCCAGCCGGCGAGGATCGTCGCGTTCGCGGCGAGGAACGACGCGGTGGCGCCCGCTCCGGCCGCACTCTGTGCGATCCAGCCGGCTACGACGGCCGTCGAGGTGGACCACGCCTGTACGGCGAGGGCGACCAGCGTCGGCAGGAAAAACGTGGTGATCAGAACGGCGGCGGTCCTGAACTCCGTTGAGTGGTCGGAGACGAATCCGGCCGCGGCTGCAACGCCCTTGCCGAACTTGAGGGCGTAGTCGGCGCCGGTCGTGAGCGCGGGTACGACGTAGTCGCCCATGACGTTCACGAGCGTCTGCATGGCGCCGCGCTTGAATTCCTCGAACTTGGTCGCGGCGTTGTCGCGCATCGCGTCGCCCGCGGCGTCGGTGGCGCCCTTGACCTTGCCGAGGGCACCGACGGCGGCGCTCGGGTCGATGTTCATCAGGGCCCGCGACAGGTCTTCGGACTGCGTGCCGAGCAGCTGCTGAGAAAGGCGGAAACGCTCGGTGGGGTCCTTTACCGCCCGTAGCCGGTCGGTGATGGTGTCCAGTGCCGCCCTTGCCTGCGGCCCGCCCTTGGCGAATGCCGCGGCCATCTGGTCGGCATTCAGGCCGAGTGCCTTAAGCCCCTCGGCGCCGCTGCCGTCCTTGACCCTGATGTTCAGTTCTTTGAGCGCGTCGGCGACGATATCGGCGTCGCGCGCGCCGCCCTGCAATCCCTGTTGCAGGATGCCCATGGACGTCTGGGCGTCGAGGCCGAGGTCGCGGAACTGCGTCGGGTATTCCGCGTAGGTGTCGAGCAGATCCTCGGCGACGTTCACGCCGTTCTGCGTGCCCTTGACCAATACGTCGAGGGCTTCCTCGGCGGAATCGGCAATGCCCGTCTTGAGCATGGACCCGACGGCGCGCGTGACCTTGCCGACGTCCTCGCCCATGACGGCGGCCGTGTCGGCGACCTGCTTTCCCAGGGTCTCGACCTGGGTCTGTGTGGCTTCTGGGGGCAGCAGGCCGTTTCGGGCAATGCCCTTGATGGCCTCGACGCCTTCCTCGACCGAGTCGACGATCGCGCCGGCGTACAGGTCGCCCGCGGCCTTGCCGTACTTCTTGGCTACGGGTCCGGTCGTGCCGAGTTGGGCCTGTAGCTGGCCGGGGATCTTGCCCTGTTCGAGGGCCTGCCCGACTCCCGTCATGAGGGCGGCGCCGATACCGGCGCCGAGGGCGGCCCATCCGAACGCCTTCAACGCCCCGGCGCCCTCGCCGGCGGCGCGGTCGCTGCCGTCGGCCATGCCCTCGCCGAGCGCGTCGCCCGCCTGCTGCCCGGCGCTGTCGGCGTCGGTGACCAGCCGTAGGCCGGTCGCGTGCATCCGGTCCTCGGTGCGCTGCATGCCCGCGGCGGCCGGACGGTCGTCGACATCGATCGTGGCGAGCAGTTCGCCGACGGTCAGTGCCACGCCGGATCACCTCCCGTCGGGGGTCATCCGGCGTGCTCGCCGGTCGAGTGGCTACTCGGCGGGGATACCGGTGATAGCCGCGATCTCGGCGGGGTTGGTCACCTTGCGGGGCGTGCGCGACCAGGCGCGGGCGAACCGTGACTCGCCGGACAGCCCGGCGACCAGGGCCAGAAACCGGCGGGTGGACAGGGCGGCGAGGTCACGGGCGGCGAGGCCGTACTCGCGGGCGAGGTCGCCCTCGACGGCGGTCCAGTTGATCAGGACCGAACGCCAGAACTGCGCCCCTTCTTCGTCGTCTTCTTCGGGCCCGCCCTGCGCGCCGCCCTGTTCGGCGCGGCGGCTTTTCCCGCTTCCTGCTGCTCGTACAGCTGGGCGGCGCGCTGCATGGTGCAGCTGCCGGGGCGGCGGATGTTGGCGGCCGAGTAGATGAGCACCACGCCGAGTTGCCGGTCGGTCATACCGTGTTCGGCCCACGTGTCGAGGACGTCGAGGCCGTACAGGGTGGCGAGCATCTTCCGCACGTCGTCGGCGTTGCTGGACGTCTGTACGCGCTCCATCTGCAACGTGAACATGAGCGGCAGGGACTCGGGGAGCTGGTAGCCGGTGCCGTACAGGGTGAGGGACTGCCGGGGGCGGGTGGCGGACTCCTCGGCGAAAAACGCGTCGAAGTCTGCTGGGCCCGCGCCGTCGGCGAGCTGCTGCTCGTCGAGGTCGAGGTCGTGCTCGGTCACGGGCTCACCACCGGTTCCTTGGTCGCGGTGCCGCACTTGGTCATGGTGGCCGACCAACTCGTCTTGTCGTTGTTGCCTCCGCCCTGCTCGCCGGGCGTCACGGTGGAGTCCCACACGACCCACTGCGTCTGTGTCTCGTGGCGCCACCTGATCCGGTTGCGGGACTCGAACCCGAGGCGGTTCGTCCACTCGTGATCGATGTACGCCTGTCCGGCGTCCTGGGCCTTGGTCGTCTTGTCGATGCGGTACTGACCCTCGACGGCGAGCGAGGCGCCGCGCTGCATGACGTCCTGTTCGTACTGGCCGTCGGACTCGAACACGGTCGTGTCGACGGTTTCCTCGTTCTCCCCGGGGGAGTGCGTGAAGGTGTTGACGCCGGCGATCGGAAGCCACGTGTCCGTGGGCGCGGTCGCGTCCTCGACCTCGAACAGCCATCCGCGGGCGTCAATGGGCCGGCTGCTGCCTGCCATGCGGGTACTCCTTACGTGGGTGCGGGGCCGGACACGTCGAGGTCGAAGTTCACGACGTGCTCGTGTCGGCCGGTGTTGTCGGCGCCCATCGGGGCGGGGGTGCCGCGGGCGGCGGCGAGGGTGAGCCACGTTCCGTCGGGCAGCTGCACGCCGGCGAGGCCGTGCAGCGCGCGGTACAGGGCTTCGGCGCGGTTGCGGGAGACGCGCGGGTCGGGCCCGCCGCGTACGCGTACCTGTAGCCGGCGCTGCTCGGCGTCGTCGCGGGACTCGGGGGCCGCTCCGTCGTACAGCGCGAGGGACACGGCGGCGTCGGGCGCCGGGGGCATGGTCTCGACGAACAGATCGCCGGTCGTGCCGGTCGGGTCGTAGTCGACCAGGCCGAGGGCGTCGAGGTGGCGGGCGAGGCCGTCGAGCAGGTCAGCCACGGAGCGACCTCCGCACCTGGGCGGCGATGATCGCGGCGACCGTGTCGGCCTCTTCTGTGAGCGGCCGTTCGAGGTACTTCGCCGACCGGCCGCTGTCGTGCCGGTAGTTCAGGTTTTCGTGTTGCCTGACGGCGTACGGGGTGTCGAAGCTGACTGCGGCGGTGAGGGCTTCCTCGTCGACCGAGGCGACGCCCGAGCGTTCGAGGGTGGCCTCTTCGATCGGCACGCGGGCGCGGGCGCGTTCGAGGACGTGTTCGGCGGCGAGGCGCAGACCCCGGACGGCTCCCGCGCGGGTGCCGCGCAGGGCGGCGGCACCGTTCCATGTGAGGCGGGCTCGTGCGGTCACTCGGCGCTCACCTCCGTACAGGCGGGTACCGGCAGACTCGGCGCGGTGTGGTGGGCGATGCTGATCGCCTTGGTGGTGCGGCCGTCGGGAAGGGTGATCCGCGACTCGGCCGGACAGTCGAGGTCAGGGGCGGCGATGATCTGTGCGGTGGATGTGACCTCGCGTCCCTCGCGGTCGCGCACGGTCTTGATGGTCTCGGCGACCAGCGCGCGGACGTCCGCGACCGGCGGGCCGTACGTCGGGCCGTACGCGCTGTCGCCGAGGTACGGCTCGATGGTGATCCGGTGGACGAGCAGCCACTCGGGGACGTTCACCAGATCACCCCCGGCAGCAGTCCGGCGCGCGTGAGGGCGCGGTGCGCGCGGGGCGCGAGGTCGACGTCACCGGCGGCGGCGGGGGCGTCCTTGCGTCCGGACAGGGACACGGGGCCGATAGAGACGCTGTCCCATCGGCCGGCCGCGCCCGTGCCGTCGTCGCCGGTCGCGGCCCAATACTCGATCTGGGCGCGCACGGCCTCGGCGAGCGCGGTCACGACCTTCGGATCGGTCGGCATGCCCGCGCTGTCGGTGCGGTAGAGGGCCGTCAAGAGGGCATCGTCGATGTCCTCGGACGCCCGCGCGAGCAGCCGGTCGGCGTCCGCCGGGGGCTGGCCGGTCCACACCTGTTCGGGGGTGGCGTAGACACGGCCCACGGATCACCCCTTGGAACGGGGACGGCCCGCAGGCTTGGTCGCCTGCGGGCCGTCGGGGCTGGTCGTGCCGGAATCGCCCGGCGGGTCGCCGTCGGCCTGCTCGTCGTCGAGCGGGGTCACGGTGTAGCCGTGGCGCCGGAAGTAGGCGACGGCGCCCTCGCTGTCGGTGGTGGCCTCGCCGTTGACGAACCACACTCCGGCTACCTGTCCGTTGAACTCCGCTACGGGAGTACTCACCTGGTACATGGGTCACCTGACCTTGATGTTGCGGAACACGGACGCTGCCTTGGTGGCCTTGAGGACGACACCGACCGGCCCCATCTCCACTTCGCCCTTCTTGACGGCGCCGGCGCTGGAGAAGTCGGGAAGCCACGTGTTCACCAGCTGCCCGCCCACGGTGGCCACACCGTGGAAACCGTCGAGGCCGATCCGCACCGCGTAGAGGTCGGTAAGGCCGGTCGCGGCGGTGCCGCCCACGGTGCGGTTCTCAATCGGGATGATCGGCGCGGAACTTCCGGCCCTCTCGCCGGGGTCCACGAACGTGATCCCGCCGTAGCTCTCCCGGACGATCGGACGGCCGTTGGCGCCGATCAGGCCGTCGACCGGGTCACGCGTGTACTGACCGGCGCGGCGCGCGAGGGCCCGCACGCGCGCAAGGGCCGTGCTGTTGCCGATCACCAGGGACGGGGCGCCGTCGAGCAGAGACAGCCACTCGTCGAGGATGTCGAGGGCCTTCTGTTCGGCGCGCGGGTCGGTGTCGAAGTCGGTCCAGTTCGTCACGGCGCCGAGGCGGAACTCGGTCGAGCTGCCTGACAGTGCCTTGTCGAGGCCGTCGAACGAATCCTCGTCGGCCGCGGTGTCACCGTTGATCACAGCGTCCTGGAACGTGGTCCGGGCGGCCTTGATCTTCTGCGTCATGTTCAGCGTGACCGCGTTCGAGGCGGCCGGGCCGATACGGGAGATCACCCGGTCGACCTCGAACGATCCGCCGAGTACGGCGAGATCGACGCTGTACCGCTGCGTCTTGACCTCACTCGGGGCGTACTCGGTGTTGAGCCTGCGGAACGCTGCCGTGGGCTGGGTGACGAGCCGGCGGTATGTGTAGGTGAGGGTGTCGCCGTCGCCGGCCGGGTTGACGACGTCGTTGAAGATGAGCGAGTCGAGAAGAACGGATTCCTTGCGGAACTCGTCGATGACCTGCACGTCGACATCGTCCGTCGCGTTCTGCTTGGCCTCGTCGAGGGTTACGGGCATGGGGGTTACTCCTGTCTGCGGTTAGCTGTTGAAACGGGCGGCGATGGCGTCGGCGAGGGTGGCCGGGCGCTTGTCGCCGGCCGGGGGCCCGTTGAACTCGGCGCCGCCGCGGGCCGGTCCCTGTGCCGGGGTGCCGAGGCGGGGGTTCGCTGTGACGGCGGCGGTGATGGCGGCGGTCAGTGCGGCGGTGTCGGCCGGGTCGATCGCCTCGACCGCGGCGCGGAACGACATGGAGTCGAGCAGGGCGAGCGGGTCGGCGCCCGCGGCGGGCGCCGTCTGAAGTACGGCGGTCTGTACGGCGGCGGCGCGGGCCGCGGTCTGGCTGTCCGTGATGGCCCGCTGGGCCCACTGCGGCAGACGGCTGACGTCGCCCTCGACCGCCGGCGCGACCTGGGCGGCCGGTGCTGGCTGCGGCTGCTCGGCGGGGGCCGGCGCGGGCGCGGCCGGTGGGGCGGGTGCCGGCTGCGGGACCGGGGCGGGCTGCTGCTGCGGAACAGGGGCGGGCGTCGGTGGCGTGGTCGCGACCGGCGCGGGTGCGCCGGTCGGCTGTCCGCTCGGCTGGTTGCCGGTGTCGCTCTGCGGCTGGCCGCTCGGCGCGGTCGAGGACGGGGCCGGGGTAGTCATGGGATGCACTCCTGATGCGATCGGGCCCGCTCCTCGCGGGCGTCGGGGCATGCGAAAGGGGGCCCGCTCCTGGCGGACCCCCCGGGGTGGTGCTGTCAGTGGGTTACTCGGCGGCGGCCGTGGCGGGACGCTCGCGGGCGTATCCCTTGATCCATGCCGTACGCAACAGGGAGTCACCCCGGTACGGGCACGTCCTCGCGTCGTCGCCGCGGCGTCCGGCCTCGGCTCCCTGCTGGATGGCCTCGACGATGTCCTCGCGCGTTCCCATACGGGCCCCCTACCGCTTGTTCTGCTGCTCGCCCTCGTTCATGCGCGCGCCGGACGCCCAACGCTGTTCGCGGCCGGTTGCCTTCTCGATGAACTCGGCCTGCGTCAACCTGCCATGCTCGGCCCACCACTCTTTCAGTTCATCGCTCGCCCGCGCGTACGCGATTCGAGCCGGACCGGTGAACAGTTCAGCCGGATTGATCCCGGCGGCCTGGGCCTTCTTGTTGAGGAGATAGCCGTTCGTCGCGTCCTCGGCGGCGAGCAACTGCCGGTAGACGTACTCCTCGTACATGGCGCGGGCCTCGGCGCGGGTGACCTTGCGGGCGGTCTCCTCGGTCACGCCCTTGGCGGCGTCGGCGGCAACGGCCGCGGCCAAATCGTCGCCGAACGCGTCGTCGTCGGCGAGGTTGCCCCACGTCTGCGGGTCCGGGGCCGGGTCCATCGTTTCGGCGAGGGCGTCGCGGTCGGCGAGCAGGTCGTCAACGGCGTTGCCGGTCGCGGCGGGCGGCGGCAGTTCGACGGCGTCGCGGCGGTCCATCTCGGCGGCGATCCGCAGTAGTTCGCGGTTGGTGGCGTACTGCATGCACCACGCGAGGGCGTCGTCGCCCACGTCCGCTAGGTCGGCGGCGAGCTGTCCACTGGGGAAGTATGTCGCGAGCAGGTCGCGGCGGCGGGCCTCGGCATCGAGGGCGGCGCGCTCGTCGGGTCCGGCCATGCGGGCGCGGGCGGCGAGGTCGTGGTCGGACAGGCCGACCAGGTCGCGCCGCACGCCCGGTAGCCGGGCGGCGATGTCGCGGCGGTCCATCTCCGCCATGACGCGCAGTGCGTCGCCGTCGTCGAGGTGGGGGAACGCGCGGGCGAGGTCGTTGTCGCCGAACGCGAGCAGGTCGTCGGCGAGGTGCCCGCCGGGCTTCACGCGGTCGAGCAGGTCATCGAGGTCGCGCCGGTCGGCCTCGGCCGCGATCCGCGCGCGGGCGCGGTCGTCGAGCAGGCGGGAACCCTCGGCCGCGGCGAGCTGGTCGTCGCTCATCTCCCGTAGAGACCGGTCGTCGCCCGACCAGACGCGCGCGGCGTCGAGTTGCTGCGGCGTCGGCTCGGTGCGCGGGGCGGGGAGGTTCGAGGCGCCCGGCTGCTCGCGGTGCCGCAGCCGGCGCAAGTCGGGGTGTGCGGCGAGGTGGTCGCGCATGGACCCCTGCCACTGCCGCGTTTTCGCGCGGGCGGCGCGCTGCGCCTCGGGGGTGACGGCGGCGGCCTCGCGGTTCTTCCATCGCCTGATGTTCCGCTCGATCTTCCGCTGTCGCTGCCCTGCCTCGTAGCCGGCGGGGTCGCTGGTCGCGTTCTCCACGGGCGTGATGCCGGGCGTGTACGCCGAGACGCTGTGCCGGCAATTCGGGTGCTGGAGACCGGCGCGGCGCGCTTCGTCGAGGGAACCGGCGACGCTCACACGGACCGTGCGACCGTCCTCGACAGCGTGCTCGGCCTCGACCGTGCGCTCGCCGTCCGGCCCGCCCACGGTCAACACCCTGCGCTCCCACGGACGGCAGAGCGGGCACTCGCGCGGGGAGTCGGACACGATCACCAGGTCGACGCCTGCCTCGGCGAGCGTGCGCATGTGCGCCTCGGTCGCGGCGCGGCCGACGGACGTCCGTACGGCCATCTCGGCGTAAGAGGTGAGCTGCCAACGGCGGCCGGCGCGGTCGGTGAACGACGCGATGCCGCGGTCGGCGAACCGGCGCATGGCGTCCTGCGTGGCCTGTCGGCGGGTGCCGGTGCCGAGCAGGGGCGTTGCGGTGACCTCGGCCACGACTGCGCGGTACTGGTCGTCGACCGCCCGAAGAATCGAGCGGTGCGTCGAGGTGAGCCGGTCGACGGTTTCCTGTGCGAGCCGGTCGACGGCCTGCGCGTTCGGGGTGACGTCGTCGACCAGGCGGCGGCCGTCGTCGGACAGGGCGCCGATCTCGGCGACCGCGGCGCGGTGTCCCTCGTTGTACGCCGAGGCGACGGCGTCGAACACGTCGAGGGACATCGCTTTGCCGAGTTCGTCGACAACGGCCTGTGAGGCGCGGCGCACGGCCTGTACGGCGGCGAGCTTGCGCTCGACCCAACCGGGGGCGTCGAGGCCGTCGGCGAGCTGCCGGGCGATGATGCCCAACAGCCGTTCCTCGGCGGCGGCGTACAGGTCGCGGGTGGTGTCGGCGAGGTCTTCGACCATGCCCGGGTGAATGGGCATTGGCTCACCCCCCGGCGGTTACGCGGCGAGGGGGAAGTCGCCGACGGGGTCGGGCGCGGCGGCGCCGGTCTCGGCGAGGATCGCCCGCACTTCGGCCTGTACGGCGGTGTCGTCCCACGTCGGGTTAAGGATCTTGACTTTCGTTGCCGTGCTGACGGCCCCGGCGCGGTTGAGTAGGTCGAGCGTGGTCGCTGTCTGCTCGGCGGATTCCGCGACGCCGTCGCCGAACTCCACGCGCGGGCGTGCGGGCGTGATCCTGCTGCCGAACAGCTTCGCGTCGAGCAGCAGCAGGACATGACACATGTCGGCGACCGGATGGCGCCAATAGCCGGCCTTCTTGCGGCGGGTGACCATGCTTCGGGCGTCGCGGCTGTCGACCTCGGTCGCGGTCACCGGCTGTCCCTCGCCGTCGAGGCCGAACGACTGGGGCGAGTAGCCGGCGGCCTGGGCGGCCTGCCGCATGATCGCCTCGGCTGTCCGGGCGTGCTCCTCGACCCGGATATCGAACTGATTCAGCGTGATTCCGGCGCCCTCGTTCGGCGGCATTCTCAGGCTGTGCCAGACCTCGCGGTCGTCGTCGAACGACGCCCCGCGTCCGGCCCCCTCGTTGCGCATGTACCCGTCCGGGACGATCAGGCGGGCGCGGGCGAGGCGGATGTCGCGGAGCCAACTCGTCCACGTCTCGTCGAGGGCGTCGAACAGGTCGTAGATCGGCGCGCTGTAGTCGGAGCGTCCGACGGGAGTCCCCCTGTGCAGCCGGTTGGGCAGCATGTTGGGGACGTATGCGGCGGTGAGCTGCTGAATGCCGGTCGTGATCGTGTCGCCGTCGGCGTCGAGGCTGTCGACCAGGTCGGCCGTGTCGGGGTGCTCGGTGAGCGGAACCCGGCGGCCGACGTTGTCGGCGGTCCCCTCGTACAGGGCGTGCACGATACGGCCGGGCTCGTGGCGTTCGAAGTGCCGCCATACGGTCGAGGTGGTCGAGCCGTCCAGTTCGCGCCAGAAGGTGACGGCGCGCAGTAGGCCGAACCGCCACTCGGGTACGGCGCCGTCGGGCTGCATGACGGTGAGCAGGGGGCGCGGTACTAGGTCGCGGTCCCACGTCACGCGCAGGAACACCCCGGACAGGGCGGCGGCCTGCTCGGCGGCGCCGAGGAACGCCTGTTGGGCGAGTCCTTCGTCGAGCAGCTGGTCGAGGCGTTCCTGTGTCGCGGTGTCCTCGACGGCGATCGTCGGCATGTCGGAGAACAGCAGGTCGGCCGAGGTCGCCGCGATGTCGCCGGCGAGGGGGACGTGTAGCCGGTGGTCGCGCCGGTCGAGGCGGTGCTCGAACGACCGGCGGCCCCACAGGCGGCGCCGCTCGGTGTGCCGGGGGTGGTTGGTGTAGATGCTGGCGAGGCGTTTCCGGTCTCCGCTGTACCACGCGTCGTCGATACGCATCGCGTCGTAATACGGGGCCCACGACGGGGGCGGCCACGCTGCGCCAGGGTCAGGGAGTGCCATCGTCGCCCCCTTCCTGCTCGGCGGTCTCGCATGCCTCGGCGGCGCGGCGGAACAGGGCGGCGAGGGCGGGGCGTACCTGCTCGCCGGGGGCGAGGGTCAGGTCGCCTACCTCGACGGTGTGCTCGCCGACGGTGAGGGTTACGGGCAGGGTGAGCGCTGCGGCCATGGCGGCGGCCTCCTTATGCGGCGAGGGTGAGCAGGTGCCGCCATTCGTGGGCGGTGGAGTGCACGGCGTAGCGCAGTGCGTCGCACGAGTGGTCGGCGACCTTGAGGGGCTTGTCCTCGCCCTTGTCGGCGGCGGCCGTGTCCCATACGTAGCCGGGCAGTTCGTCGAGCAGTCCCTCGCACGAACGGTGTATCCGCAGCAGACCGGCGCCGAGCAGGTTCGCCACGGACCGGATGCCGTCCACCACTTCGTTCGAGGCGCGGGCAACGCCCTCGTAAGAGTCGGCCCACAGTTGCGTGATGAACGACGCCGCGCTCGGGTCGACGAACGTCCACTCGGGGGCGACGCCCTGCTCGGCCACCCACGTGCGCAGTGCGGCGGAGTACTGGGCGTCGGTCATCTGCCGGTGCGCGGTGCGCGAGTCGTGGCGCCACTCGGCGCACGCGTACAGCCGGCCGTCGACTCCCTCGCCGAGCAGGATCGCCGAGGTGGCGTTCACGGTGCCGTAATCGACACCGATCCAGTACCGGCGCATCGCGGGCAGGGTGTCGACGACGTGCTCGGACTCGTCGAACATGTCGTAGATCGCGCCCTCGGCCTGCACCCACAGACCGAGGACGTTGCGCTTGTAGAACAGGCCGTTGTGCGTCGACTTGATCCGGGCTTTGTACTCGGCGTCAAGTCCGGGGTTGTCGTCCAACTGGAAGTGCCACGACCTGAGTTGGGCCTCTTCCGGCCGGAGCAGGTAGTCACGGCGTAGCCAGTGGTTCGGGTTGTCCGGGTTCGTGGTCGCGAAGATCTTCGACCCCGGCACGCTGCAACGCGCGGTGAGCTGGTCAAAAAAGGACTTGGGGAGCGTGGTCGCCTCGTCCACGTACGCGCCCGCGCACGTCAGTCCCCTGACCTTCGGCTCGGCCTGGGCGTCGTTGGCGCCGAGGGCGTGCACGGTGCGGCCGAGGACGGTCGCTGTCGCGGCGCCGGCGGTGTACTGGACGTCTTGGGCGACCTCGCCGAACACGTCCGGGTTCATGAGCGGGCCGAACACGTTCCGGGCGAGGCTGTCGCGGGTCCGGCCGACCATGACCAGTTCGCCGCCGGTCGGTGGGTCGGCGACGTACCCCAACCATCGGAGCAGGCTCGCAATGGTCTTCCCGGACCGAACGGAGCCTTCCCACAGGTTCAGGAACGCGGCGGCCTCGACGATCGAATCGACCTGCTTCGGCGACAGACCGAGGTCACTGTTCATCGTCGCCGTCCGGTGAACTGCTGTGCCGCTCGGCGTAGTTGCGGGCGAGTCCTTCCATAAGTCGCCCGATCACGGAGCGGGAGCGCTCGCCGGCCTCGTCGCGCGGCGGGGCGAGCTTGAGGGAGCGGTCGAGGGCGGCGCCGGCGGTGGCCATCATGGTGCGCCGGTCGGCGGGGGTCGGCTCGTCCTGCCACTTCTGGGCGTAGGTGTGATCCTTCCCGCCCCACTCGAAGTAGAGGTGTGGCTCGGTCATCCGGCCGATTTCGCGCTCGGCGACGTCTTGCAGGGTGACCGCGAGGTCGGCGCGGCGCGCGGCGAGGTCGGCGCGGCGTACGCGGGTGGCGGTCTCGACCTCGGCGGCGCGGTCGAACGTGAGCGGCGGGTCGCACGCTGCGGCGATCTTCGACACGGTCGAGGGCGACCGTTCGATCGCTCGGGCGATCTCGTTCCGGCTCTTGCCCTGGGCGTGCAGCTGGCGTACCTGCTCGCGGTCGTCGTCGTCGATGGGGCGTCCCACGGGCGGTCACCTCCCGCGGGCATGCGAACGGCCCGGCACTGGGCGTGCCGGGCCGTCGAGGGGTGGGTCAGGCGGTCTTGCAGAATGTCGTCAACACGCTGTTGATCTGCTGCGCCTCGGCCTCGCTCACCTCGTGCGAGCTGGTGCCGAATCGCTGTTGCGCGGACCAATCGACCTTGGCTGACTTGCCGTTGATGGCGGAACACTGGTTGCGGCTGTTGTCGACGGCCTTGTCTTCGTCCGCGACCAGGTCGGGACTGACCTTGCGCAGGGCGGCGAGCAGGGCGGCGCGCGCCTGTCCGGTCGGCTCCGCCGGAATACCGGCGTTGTGCAGAGCGGCGGCGGCATCGCTCGCGCTCACGGATTCGGTCGCAGCCGGCGGCGTCGACTCCTTCGCCGCGGCGTCGTCATCGCTGCTGCTGCACGCGGTGAGCGCTGCGAGGGCGGCGACGGCGGCGAGGGTTAAGGCGGTGGCGCGGTGCTTCACGGGTGGTCCCCCAGGGTTGGTAAGCGATACGTAAGAGGGACGTGTGACAGGCGGGGAATGGTTGCGGGGCGCATGCGAACGCCCCGCCGCTGGGGGGAGCGGCGGGGCGTTCGAGGTAGGGCGTCCGTTTCCGGGCACGCCGAAGACGGGTCCAACAATAGGTCACGGAACGATAACGGCGCAAGTGGCTTGTGTGGCGCCCTCGCCCGCGCGCATGGCGGCCCGCGTCCGGACGCGCGGCGCGCGCCCCGCCGTGTCGTACAGCGGGGCGCGCGGCTGTCATACGTCCTGGTCAGGCTGTCGGACGGGCCGGTACGGCTTGATGTTCGTCGTCACGATCTCGGGCGCGACGCCCGCCGGGTAGTGTCCGCGCGTCCATGCTCCGTCGTACACGTTGGCGAGGAGTAGTAACGCCTGCCGGACGGCGGCGGACGCGTCGCAACCGGTCTGCATGATCACGCGCAGATCGTCGTACATGCCTTCGTCGAGGATGCGCACGGACAGGGACCGGCCTACGGGCGGCGGGAGGTTGGGAACCTTTGCCGGCTGCTGGGTAGGGTTGGCGGTAGCCATCGATTGGGGTCGCTCCTTCTCGGTGGTCAGGGCTCGCCCATACGGTTTGTGAGGAACCGGGCGGGCCCGCTGCATGTGCGGGCCTACTGCTCGTCGGCGGTGGGCGGGCTGACTCCGTCGGGGCCGGCGGCGCGCTGCTCGCGCAGAATCGCGTACACCCGGGACTCGGTGAGGCCGACCTCTTCGGCGATCTGCGGAACTTCCTTACCGCGGTTGGTCTCGGCCATGACGACCAACGGCGTCGCCGCCTTGGCGGCCTCCCCCGCGAGGCGCAGCGCGCGCACGTCGTCGAGGGTGAGTTCGTCGGCGAGCTGGGCGAGGTAGGCGGGCCGCTGCTCGCGCTGGGCGTAGTGCTCGGCGATCTCGTAGACGTATTCGAGGGGGTCGGCGTCGGTCGGGTTCGGGTCACCCGCGAGGGCGCGCTCGGCGACGATCTGCCGTTCGTGCTCCGTGATCAGGTCGAACAGCTGGTCACGGAACTTCTCGGCTGCTGGCTGGTCGCTCGCCGTCCGGTTGCGCCGTACGCGTCGGCTGATCTCGACCGACGAAAGCGGCCGGGCTTCTGGCTCGCCCTCGTCGGGGCCGGGCTGCTGGTGGTCGCTGGTGCTCATGTGGTGGTGCTCCTGTCGGTGGTCGGGGCCCGCCCTCGGGCGAGGGCGGGCGGGGCGGTCATGCGGCGAACAGGGCGACCTGTTCGGGCTTGTGGGGCACGCCGTCGAGGGCGAGCTGTTCGGGGCGGCTCGGTCGCCATGGCGCGGGGATCACCATCATGCCGACGGGCTCGGCGGCCTCGACCTCGGTCCGCCACTGAGCGGCGACGGCCTCGGCCTCGGCGCGGTCGCGGGCCTGGGCACGGACGCACCGCTTGCACAGGTGCCACCCGCGCACGGCGGCGAAGATCCAGTTACGCCCGCCCGCGAGGCGCCCGCAGTACAGCTCTCGGGTTCCGGGGCGGCGGTAGTGACCGGTCGTCTTGCGGGCGGCGCCGCGCACTGCGTAGGTCTCCACAGGGTTTCTCCTCGGCGGGTCAGGCGGGGACGATCAGGACCAGGTCGGCGGCGGGCCATGGGTCGCACACGTCCCACGGGTTGTCGTCGCCGAGGTCGACGACGGGGCCCTCGTGGTCGGCCATGGTGGCGCAGGACCCACACCCGCACGTCGGGTCGTAGGGCTTGGGGTGCGCCTGGTACTGGTCGTTGAAGTAGTCCGGGCGCAGCATCTCGGCGGGCTGCGCGCGGGCGTACTCGGGGAACGACGCGAGGACCGTGTCGCCCTCGGCGACCTCGGCGGCGCGCACGATGCGGGCGGCGGCGGGGTCGACCAGAAGCGGGGCGTGGTCCTCGTCGGCGGGGATGTCCGTCACGACCACGGGGAAGAACTCAAGGCACTTCATTGGGTGTCCCTTCGGGTGGGGGCGCCCGCGCGGGGCGCCCCCTCGGTGGTCGGTCAGGCGCGGGCGTCGAGGACGTGGGCGCGGACGGCGGCGGCGGCCTGCTCGTAGAACCTCCACGTGCCGTCGAGGTCGTGCTGTCGGCCGTCCTGGCCCGCGACGCTCGCCTCGATCGGCTTTCCGGGCCACACGATCCCGCGCTCGACGCGGTCCTCGAACACGACGACGTATCCCGCCGTCGACCACGCGCAGACCCACCCATCGCGCGTCACGGTCGGGTATTCCTCGGCGTCCTGGTCTTCCTGCGACATCGTGATCGTGCGGTCGCGCTGCGGCATGAACGTGATGTGACGCGACGGGCGCAGCTTCTCGACGGCGAGGGCGAACGCGTCCTCGCGGGTCTGCTGGCCTACGAGCACGTACTCGCGCATCGGCAGAGACGATCCGTCGGCGGCGACGCGCTCGACGGTCCAGTACCCGTCAAGGGGCTTGCTGGCCGTGTTGAACACGACGTACTCGGCGCGGTCGAACTTGAACGAGGAACGGCCCTGCTCGTCGGTCTCGGCGAGCTGCGGCTCGGCGGCTGCCTCGCGACGGTGCTCGCCGTCGCACTCCTCGCCGTGCTCGTCGCAGTCGCACGGGCACCCGCAGTCGGTCACGGGGCGCACGAAGAACACGAACGCGTCGGCGGTGTGCTCGCCGACCAGTTCGGCGACGGTGTCGCACTTGGCGAGGCGGGCGTACAGCTCGTCGAGCGGGGCGTCGTCCTCGACGTCCTCGGCGACGCCAGAGATGTCCCCTTCGAGCCAAGCGAAGATTTCCGCGACGTCCTCGCCGATGCACTCGACCCGGTACTCGGAGTCGAGGCCGATCTCGTGAAAGCCCACGTGGTAGCGCGTCCGGTTGGTGTTCATCAGGGGGTCGCTCCCTCTGTTCGGTGGTGGTGGCGGGTGAGGACCGCCGTTGGTGTGACCACTGTAGGCACTTCTGAAGTCGCTACACAAGTCACTTCAGAAGTTGGTTCAGAAATTTGGTGAGCGGCCAACTGCCGGGCGTACTTGGGGAGTTGGCCGGTCCCCCGTCCCCGGCTACGCGGCCGGTCGCTGCCGGTCGGCGGTGAGGGCGCCCCACAGAGCGACCAGGTCGGCCCCCCGCCATTCGCCCCGGCGGCGGCCGTCCTCGGTGGGCGCGGTGCACCGTGCGCCGGTCGAGCAGGCGACGACCGGCTCGCCCCCCGACCGGGTACGGCCGGTGAGTCGCCCCCCGCACCCTGGGCACGGCCGGTCGAGGGCGGTCGACCGGCCGTCACGGCCGAGGGCACGCTCGACGGCGCGGCGAGCGCCGGCGGCCGTCGCGGCGAGGTGGTCGAGCAGCAGGGCGGGGACCGGCGTGAACAGGTCGCCGTACTCCTCGCCGAGGGCCCGCCCTTCCAGCCACACGGCGGCCCAGTGCAGCCCGTACGCCCGCGAACCGGCCGAGTCGGGCGTCTGGTAGTGCCACCGGCCGGGGTCCTGCCGGTCGCCGAGGTCTTCCCGCACGACCGTGCGGGGCGGGTGCGACCGCAGCGCGACCGGCGTCCGGCGTACCGGGCGCTGTACCTGCTCGGCGACGGCGTCGGCGAGGTCGAACAGGTCGCGCTCGACGTCGAGGGCGGTGTCGAGGGCGTCGAGGTTGAGCGGGGCCGGGTGTTCGCGGATGGTGAGCGGGAGCCGGCCTATGACGGGCGCGGCCGGCATCGGGTCGTCGGTACGGTCGGCGGCGGCGAGCTGGTCGAGGAACCCGCCGCGGGTCTCGCGCGGCGGCCACTCGGCGGCCGGGGGCTGCTCGATGGCGGCGAGCAGGTCGCCCCACTGCTCGCGCACGGCGGCGAGGTCGACGGCGGCACGGTGGGCGACCGGCGGCGCGACGTGGTCGAGGGGGGTCGTCATGGTGGCTGCTCCTGTGCTCAGTACTGGTCGAGGGCGTCGCGGACGGCGTCGTACGCGTCGTGCAAGCCGTTGGCGTACGCGAGGCCGTTCGGCAGTCCGAGGCGGGGCCGGGGCGTGCTGGGCAGCAGGGCCCGCACGGCGGCGAGCTGCTGCCGGGCTGTCCGGAAGGTGCCGAGGGCGCCGGGGCCGAAAACGGCCCGGTATGCGGTGAGCTGTTCCTCGGCGTCCGCGGCGCGCTGCTCGGCCTCGGCGCGGTCGCTCTCCAACTCGCGTACGACGGCGTCGGCCGCGTCCCGGTGCTGGGCGAGGGTGCGCGTGCTGCCGGCGTTGGCCTTACGGCACTCGTCGGCGGTGCGCTGCTCCTCGGCGACGTACTCGCGCAACAGGGCGGCCTCGGTGGGGGACAGCCGGCCGCGCTCGGCGCGGGCGAGCAGGACGTCGAGGGCGGCGCGGCGGTCGCGGCGAGCGTGGTCGCGGCCCTTCGTGCGGGAGTGCTGTCGGCGTCGGGCGGGGGCATTCGTCACTGGTGGGTCTCCTGGGCTCGCTCGGTGAGGGCCGAGCAGGTCGGGCGTGGGTCGAGGCGGGCGGCGAGACCGGCGAGGCCACTCACGTGAGGGCCTGCTCGTCGAGGTGGTCGGCGAGGTCGTCGAGCAGCTTGCGAACGCTGTTCATGCCGGTGAGTAGGCCGCGCGTGCCGCGGTTCACGCCGTGCTGCTCGGTGGTGGCGTCGTACCGCTTGCGGGCGACGGCGGACAGCTCGCGGGTGTGGGCGGCGAACAGGACGTACGCGGTCGCGAGGGCGGCGGCCGGGGTGCGCTCCTCGCCGGCGAGCAGCAGGTCGCGCAGCGCGTACAGGGCGGGCGACTGCTCGGCGACGTTCAACATGAGGTATTGCCGGGCCTCGTCGACCGCCCGCTCGGCGGGGGTGCTCATGGCGCCGAGGCCGTCGGCGGCGCGGTCGGCGGCGTCGGCGGGCAGCTGCTCGGCGACGGCGGCGAGCAGGCGGTCAAGGCCGTCGGGGCGCTGCGCCTGCTGGATGCCTCGGGCGAGGGCTTCGGCCGGGCCGGTGGCGAGCAGGACGGCCGAGGGCGGGGCGGGGGCGTCGTGGATCGGGCAGGGGCGGCCGGTCGCGCGGGCGGTCGCGCAGAGTCCGGCGGGGCTGTCGAGGCCGTCGGCGAGCTGCCGCAGCACGTCGGCGGCGGTCTGCCGGGGGTAGTTGGTCGTGATGTCGGCCGGTCCCTCGTTCGGGACGGCGACGATCAGGCGGTGAGTGTCGAGCGAGGCGACGGCGACGGCGTCGGGAATGCGGGTCATGGGGTGGTGCTCCTGTCTCGGGTCGGGCGGGTCGAGGCGCTGCTCGCGCGCGCGGGCGGGCTCGCGTCCGGACGCGCGGCCTGGTCGGAACGGGACTTGGCCACGGGTTACGCGGCCTGTTCGAGGGCGCGGGCGGTATGGCGGCGGATGGGGTGGACGGTGGCGAGGCGGGCCTCGCGCTTCGCCGCGCGGGCGGAGCGGGCCGACGCGTTCTTGCACGCCCGGCACTTCCGCGTTCCGTTCGTCGCCCGGATGGTGTTCGCCTGGTCGTATTCGTGATCGGCCGGGCAGTGAGTGACCGCGGCGCGGATGGCGACGTGATTCGCCGAGCGGAGGATGTTCGTACGGTGCGTGACGGCGTCGAGGTGGCCGGGGGCGACGCACGCGCGCCGGCGGCACCGGTGGTCGACCTCAAGGCCGGCGGGTATCGGGCCGGCGGCCTGCTCGTAGGCGTAGCGGTGGGCCTTGACCGTGCGGCCGTCGACCCAAAAAGTGCCGTAGCCCTTCTCGTTCTGGGCGCCGTCCCACAGGTGGCAGGGACCGGGGCAGTCCCGGCGGAGTGACCAGGGGCCGGCGGTGTTCACCTTGTCGGCGAACCGCTCGGCCGGGGTGGGCCGGTTCATGGGGCGTACCTCCGTCGGGAAGTCGTTCCGAATGTGCTTTCACGGCTGGCACATTCCTTCCATGAATGGAAGATAGCGCACGGGGGGCGGCCTTGGCCGTTCCAATTCCCGCCCCCCGGCGTGCGGTTACGCGGCTTGCCGGTGGTCGTCGGGTCCGGCGAGGACGATCGTCCACCCCATGGCGACCAGTTCCTCGACGACCTGCTCGGCCACGCCCTCGGCCGTGTTGAACCCGTTCCCGCGGGCGTTCTCGACGCCCGCGCGCACGACGGCGAGGGCGGCGGCGGGGATCATCGCTGTGCCCCGGTGACATGCCGGGCCTCGCGCCGTCCGCACTGCTCGCGGGCGACCGGCGGGCGCATCATGAGCCGGGCGAGGCTGGCGCGCTCGTGCTCGGACCGTTCGGCGGCGGCGCGGCGGGCGGCCTCGGCCTCGGCGGCGGCGCGCTGCTGCTCCTCGATGCGGCGGCGCTCCTCGGCGGCGGCGCTGTGGCGCTCGGCGAGCAGGGCGGGGCCGTCGACCTCGAACCAGGTCGACCAGCGGCCGTAACCGTGGTGCTCCTCGACGACCACGTACGCGCCCTGCTCGGCCATGTCGCGCGCGATGCGGCGGGCGGCCTTGCGGTCCTGCGTCGGCTTGATCGCCGGGCGGTCCGGATGCTGGTCCCACGATCCCGTGATCCGGTACCCGCTGTTGTTTTTTGTGCGGTCGGTCGCGCTCGCGCGGCGACGGTGTGGGGCGCGCTCGGGGTGCTTCCTGCGGCTGGTCATGCGGCCGGCTCCTTCGGTGAGTAGCGGCGGGCGGTGGCGATGTCGAGGCGCGAGGGGTGGGCGGCGCGGCGCGGGTTGCGGCGGCGGTTGACGCACGCCTCGCCGGCGCGGGCGCGGCAGTGCACATGCGGGCACGCGACGTCGAGCGGGTCGGGCAGTCCCTCGACGGCGCGGCGCTCGCGCTCGGCTCGGCGCGGCCGGTAGTCGGCGAGGGCCTGGGCGACGCTGCGGGGGACGTAGTCGCCGAGGGCGGCGAGGCGTTCGGCGACCTCGGCGGCGGGCCCGCCGGTCAGTTCCCGGAACGTCGCGGCGGGCGCGGTGCCGGTCGCGACGGCGTGCCGTGTGCCGAGCAGTTCGGCGCGGTACGCCTCCGGGTTGTCCGGGTCGGCGGCCGGAACGGGGTCGTGGTGGCGGTCGACGACGTCGCGGCGGAAACCGTGCCACGGACGCGACACGTCCGACGGCTTGACCGGGTACGGGCTGGTCGCGATGTGGTGGCGCACGACCTGTGCGGCGTCCCAGTGACGGCCGTTGGGGTGCGGCGCGGTCGGTGGGACGTCGGCGAGCAGGTCGGCCCACTGGTCGAGGACTTCGGCGGCGGCGGCCTGGTCGATGGGCGCGGTGCGCGGGTCGAGACGCACGGCGTAGGCGAGCAGGGCGGCGACTTGTTCGCGGGTCACTGGGCGTTCTCCTGGGGCGAGTTGAGGGCGGCGGCGAACAGATCGGCGGCGCGGGCGACACGTCCGGGGCGGGCGGCGTCGAGCGGGATCACGTCGGCGCCGGGCGAGGTCGGGGCGCCAGCCGGAACGGATGGGAGCGCAGTCCAGCCGGGCAGGAAGTACCGCACCGAGCGGGGGCGGCTCCGGGCGCGGCGCCACTGCTCGCGGGCGTGGTCGACCAGGGCGGGGACGGCGGTCCGCTTCACGATCGCCTCAAGGCGGAACCAATCGGCCTCGGCGAGGGACCACTCGACGACGACGCCGGCGGCGGTGAGCGCGTCACACAACGGCCGAAGGTTCGGCGGGACGGTGGGGGTCGAGCCGTAGCTAGCTGGCTGTACCTCCAAAGGAGGTACAGCGGGACGGGACGGGTCGGGTCGGGGGGACCGTGACGGGTCCATACCGTCACGCTGTGACGTACTGCCCTGACCTGCTAGGTCATCGGGAAACTCGATCTGATTCGCGGGCGGTTCACGATTTTCGGGCGGCGGATCGTCGTCGATTCGCTCGGTATTCGCCGACGGATCGAGCGGATTACGCTCCTGGGTCCGCTGCTCGGCGGCGCGCTCGCGCCCCCGTTTCTGCCGCTCGGCAGACCTCGCCCGCTCGTCCTCGACTCGGGCGCGGGTCGGGTTGTAGATCAGGAAGTCGTGCATGTAGTAGTCGCCGGGGGCCGGCTGCTGGCATCTCGGGCGCGGGCAAGTGTGGCCGTGCTCGTGCCACAGGCCGGCGGCGACCAGCTTCCGGGCCTGGGGCGCGGTGCCGTACAGCTGGGCGACTACGCCCGGAATCATGCCCTCGGTGAGGTGCTGGGCGGCGTACGCGCCCGCCTTGACCCACAGGCCGACGGCGGCGTTACCGGCCTTGAGCGTCTTGGGGTGCCCGTAAAACGTGTCGTCGACTTTGAACCAGGTCACAGGGGTTGTGCTCCTCGGATGGGGCGCCCGGGGCGAGGGGCGTCGGTGGCTCGTCCTCGCCCCGGGGCAGTTCAGGCGGTGACGTACGGGCGAGTACGGGCCGGCTGGTGCTCCTCGCACCGTGGCCCGCACGGATACGGCCGTACCTCGGAGTCGTGACACGTCGGGTTGCCGTGCCCACAACTGGGTTTGCTGGCAAGCCGGTTGCACTCCGCGCAGTACCGGCGGCCGTCGGCGCGGTGGCGGCCGTGTACGGCCTGGTCGTGCTTGCACTTGGGCGGGCGGTGCTGCATGCCCTTGACGTCGGCGAGGGCGGCGCGCTCGCGCTGTCGGGTCTCCTGGTCGTCGACATGGGCGGGCGAGCAGCACGTCGGCACGTCGCACGATGGCGAGGCGCTGCCGGCCGGGGCCCGCCCGTGCCACAGGATGAACGCGGCCTGAAACGCGGTGTACGACGTGCCCTTGTGCTGGAACCGGCCCCCGCCCTTGGCGGGGGTGCCGGTCCACTCGCGGTGTCCGTCTTCGGTCTCGCGGGTGCGCTTGAGGAACGCGAGGGCGAGGTCGACGGAAACGCCCCGTACGGGCGTGGCGGCGCTCATGCGGCCAGTCCGAACCGTGCGGCGATTCCGGCGCGGTGCAGCAGGAACCGCAGCGCGTACGCGGCCTGCTGCGGCACGACCCCGTTCCCCAGTGCCTTGAGCTGGGCGGGGCGGGACAGACCCGGTACGCCGGTGATGTGGCCGAGGGGTAACCCCATCATCCACTCGACGAACGCCGGGGTCAGGCGGCCTCGATCGTCAGTTGGCCGGGGTGCCGGTCGGCCCGTGATCGCTTCCCACTGCGCAACGGCGTGGGCGTAGGGGCCCCAATCGATGCTGCCGTGTTCGCCAGAGTCGGCGTTCCGTCCCCGTGCTTCTGGTTGGGGCTTCCCTTGGTGCCGTCGCTCGCCCTGGGGGTCGGTAGCAGGTGCTCGACCTCGTCGGCGAGCGTCGGGCCGTGCCCGCCCCCCTTCCTTTTTTCCGGGTGCTGCGACCCCCCGCTCATTCCGAGCGATGCCGTCGGGGTCTTCAGCAGCCGTACGACTGCCGGTAGGCCGTCGTCGTGCCCCCTGCCCCGGCTGTCCCTCGCGAGGGGCGTCGGAAGGTGCGCGATGCGGGCTCGCAACGTGTCGTTGCGGTTCCCATCCGGCGTCCCTGGTCCGTTCCACTCGCTCGTGGTTGGGGTCGGCAGCAGGCCACGCGATGATGAAAACGCGCTCGCGCTGGTGAGGTGCCCCGATGTCGGATGCGCGCTGCACGTGCCATTCCGCATGGAACCCGAGGTCGGCCAAGTCGCCGAGTACGGCGCCGATAGCTCGAAGAGTGTCGGCGTCTCCGCCGTCCGCATCCACAGGCGGGCTGTCGGGGCCCACACTGCGAACGGCCTTGGCCGAGAGAAGCCCGCGGACATTTTCGATCACCACCAATCGGGGTCGGAGTACGGATATGGCGCGGGCGACGTGGAACCACAGGCCGGACCGGTTCCCCTTGACGACGCGCTCGGGCGGCGGGCCCGCCGGGTCGGCGAGGTCGCGGGCGTTGAGTTCGGCGACCGCGGCGGCGGCCTCCATGCCGACCAGGCGCGACGGAACGGTGCCGGACGGCGAGGCCGCTTCGCACGTCGCGAGGTCGTGCTCGCCCCACCGGCAGTTCCCGCACAGCAGGACGCCCGCGGGTATGACGGAGTCGCCGATCACGCCCGCGCGCTTGCCCGCCAAACTCACATCCTGGCAAGGGAAACCCGTGGTCAGGACGTCGACCGGCTCGACGTCCGACCACTCAACGGCCGTGATGTCACCGTGGTTTGGGACGTCGGGCCAGTGGTGGGCGAGGATGCGCGCGGCGTACTGGTGCTTGTCGTCGGGGTCGTACTGGCAGTGCCACGCCACGGACGCGCCGAGGATGTCGCAGACGGCCATGTCGAGGCCGCCGTACCCGGAGCACAGCGAACCGACGCGCAGCGCGTCGCCCTCCTCGATGGCGAGCTGTCCCGGCACCATCTCGACGGCCCGCTCGGCGAGCAGCTTCCCGACTGTGTCGAGAGTGAGACTCACGCGGCCTCACCTCTGCCGAGGGAAGCCACGTTGCGGATGCGCGTAGCGAGGCGGCGGGTGATCCGGCCGGCGCGGGGGTCGACGCATACGGCGAGGCGGGTGATACGACGGGCGAGGGTGAGCGCGTCGTCGGGGCCGAGCAGGTCGTCGAGGTTGTCGGCGGGCGGAGCCTCGGCGAGCAGGGCCTCGCGGCTCCCGTCGGCCTCGGCGGCGCGCATGGCGCGCTCGTGCTCGGGCATGTCCTCGCTCACGACGGCGTGATCGAGGCGGACAACGTTCGCCCCGTGGTGCGTGAGCAGGTGGCCGACTGTGTCGGGGTCGGCGGTGTACGCGACGGCGAGGGCGTCGAGCAGCTGCTCGACGCGGTCGGCGATCGGCAGACGGACGGCGAGGCCGTCGGCTGTGAGCGTCGGGCGGATCATCGGTGCAGCACCTCGGGCATGGTCGGCTCGTCGACGGCGAGGGCGCCCGTGATGGCGTCGTAGACCTGCGGGCGGGTCCAGTCGGCGGCGGGGAGCATCCGGCGCAGCAGGCCGCGGGCGGCGCGGTGCGCGTCGCGGTCGGCCTTGATCGGCCCGCCGAGGGCGTCGTCGAGGGCGACCCACGTCGTGAGGCGCTGCTCGCCGTCGCGGTCGGCCTGTACAGGGACGGTCCGCACGCGCACGGCGCCGGGGGCGATCTGGTCGAGCTGCCGGGCGATCACAGCCGTGCGGGTGGCGTGCTTCTCGGCGTCCGCGGCGCTGGGTACGGCGGCGGTACGCTCAGGGGTGTTCACGATCGGTACCTCTCGGGGTTCGGTCGGGAGGGCCGTCCGGGTCGCATCCGGGCGGCCCTCCGCGTTTTCAGGCGGCGGTGCGCTGCTGCTCGACGGCGGGCGCCTGCTGGCGCCGGTCGCGTTCGAGGCGGCGCAAGATCAGTTCTGTTCCGGAATCGAGGCGGCCGGCGGCGCGGTCGCGGTCCCGGCGGCGCCGGGCGGCATCGAGGACCCGGCGGAAATTGGCGATGGCCTGGTCGCGGGGGATCACGTCGCCAGTCATGCGGCGGCCTGCTTGATCAGCTGCCCGGCGGAAACGCCGTAGTGCGTTTCAACTGCCGCGGCTACGTTGGCACTTGGGGCGGTATGCCCGTGCCACAGGCGCCATGCGGTGTTCCGTGCAACCTTCAACCGGCGTGCCGTGTCTGACGGAGTGTGGTCCCCCGCTTGTCGGGCGGCGGCGATCAAGGCGGCGCGGTCATACATAGGCAACCTCCTTCCGCGGATGGTGGAATTCCTTCCATGGATGGAACGTTAACATGCCGGTGTGACGGGTGAGTCGAACGTATGCACAGGAAAGTACTTCCTGAATATCGTTGACACTCGGCATATGCCAGACAAGAATCGGACGCCTGTTCGAGTGTGTTACCGCAGTTCATGGGGGTGAACCGTGCCAGAAGTGTGCGTTCGGGACAGGTTCGTAAGGGTGTGTAGCTGGGGACCGTCCACGCGCGGTATGTTCCATCCATGGAACACAGCAACCCGCAGGGGAATGATCGGGCTACCCCCGCAGAGTTCGCGCGATGGCTTCGCGACCAACTCGAACGCCGGGACTACGACATGCGCCCCAGGGGCGGGGGGCAAGGCCGGTTTGCCACCGACTCCGGCATTGGTGCCGCAACGATCAGCCGCATTCTCAACGGGCAGGGCGCACAGGACATCAAGGTTCTCGAAGCCCTCGCCAACGCACTTGACGTTCCACTCGCCGAGGTGCTGGTCGCCGCCGGCGTCCTAAGTCGCCCCGAGCTAACCGCCGTTCAGAACCCCACCCCACGCCCCGACGGCCCCATCACCCCGGAACAGGCCGCCGCGGAAATGGGCATTGAC
>NZ_JAENRY010000085.1 GCF_016612545.1 Streptomyces sp. MBT65
GTGGGGTGGGGCATGGGTGCTCCTGGGTCGGGGCGGGTGTCGGGGCGCAGCGTAGGCGCTCCGCCGGCTGCGGTGGTATTCGGCGCCGTCGCACATCGACACAGTCCCGCACCCCTCCGGGGCACCGCAGAAACCGCGTGCTACGAAGTCTTTGCTAACTCGCGGGGACCCCATGAACCACCCCTCACCTGCACGGAGTCCCCTTTGTCCACTCACGCCCGCGACGGGTAACCCCGAGTTCACCGAGGTTCCCTTCCTCCGCGTTCTACGCGCGTGGTGTCATGCACCTGCCCGCCACCCCCCATGTGGGCATCAACTCGACTAGGAGTCACTCATGTTGAGGACGTTCCTCGGCCGCGCGGGTGTCGCGCTGGCAGCCGGCGCCACGCTCTTCGTCACGGCCGTCCCCGCCGACGCCGCGACCTACACCGCGTTCGCCTTCTCGCAGGCGGGCACCACGCAGCCGACCATCTACGACTTCATCAACTCGGCCACCTCCTCGCTCGACATGACGATGTACGAGCTGGAGGACACCACCGCCGTCAACGACCTGATCGCCCTGGAGAAGAAGGGCGTCACCGTCCGGGTGGTCCTGGACCGCGCGCACCAGTCGGCCAACGGCTCGGCGTACACGGCCCTGACGAACGCGGGCGTGGGCGTGGTGTGGTCGCCGTCGAGCTTCGTCTACACGCACCAGAAGACGATCACCGTGGACGCCACCAAGTCCCTTGTCCTGACCGGCAATCTGACCTCGCAGTACTACGCGACCGGCCGCGACTACGGCGTCTTCACCGACGACACCCGTGATGTCGCCGCGATCGAGAAGGTGTTCAACGCGGACTACGCCGGAACCTCGATCACCCCGACCGACGGAGACCATCTGCTCTGGTCCCCCACCGACTCACGCAGCCGCCTGCTGACCGTCATCAACGCGGCCACCAAGACTCTGGACGTCGAGGAGTTGGAGTTCAGCGACAGCACGGTGGTCAACGCGATCGTCGCCCGGGTGAAGGCGGGCGTGACCGTGCGGGTGGTGCTGGAGACGCCGTCGAGCTACGCCAGCGAGGTGTCCGCGGTCGAGGCGGCCGGCGGCACGGTCGTCGGCTACTCCGACCCCGACGGGTTCTACATCCACGCCAAGGCCATGGTCGCCGACTACGGTCTGTCCACCCAGGAGGTGGAGGCGGGTTCGATGAACATCAGCAGCAACTCCCTTTCCAACAACCGGGAGTTGGGCATCATCCTCACCGGGACGGGGGTGGCCCAGTCCGTCGCCACCACCATCGAGACCACGTTCAAGAGCGACTACGCGGGCGGTACCGCCGCCTAGGGCCTCCGTGTGTCGTCGGTCGACTCCGAGGTCGGGGGCCTCGGAGTCTGCCGCACAGCCCGTAGGGCGAGGGCGAGTTCGGTGATGCCGCGGGGGTCGGTCAGTGAGCGGCCGGTGCGTTCGGCGATGCGGCGCAGCCGGGTGCGCACGGTGTTGGGGTGGACGTAGAGCTGCTTGGCGGCCTCCTCGGCGGAGCCGCCGCCGTCGAACCAGGCCTCCAACGTGTCGAGCAGCAGGGCGCGTTCGTCGACGGGCAGGGCCTCGATCGGGCCGAGGACCTTGGTGGCGACGCGGGCCATGACGTCGGGTGCTCCGGCGGTGGCGACGGCGAGCGGCGCGTCGTCGAAGACGGTCACGGCGCTGCTGCCCGCGTCGCCGCCGCGCAGGGCGACCTTGGCGAAGCGCAGGGCGTCTCCCGTAGGTCCAGGTCGTCGTAGGCGGGGCTCACCCCCACGCGCCGCTCGGCCCGGTCCCGCAGCACCTCGATCAGGGCGCGCAGGTCCCGCGGGGTGCGCAGGTGCACGATGCCTAGCTGGAGTTCGGGGCGCAGTCGCCAGGCGGACCTGACGGCGCGCCGGGTGAGGAGGGCCGCGATGTCGGGCAGGGCCTGTCTGCCGATCCCGGGTACCTCGGCGGCGACCACGACGAACGGGCCCTCGCGCGGGACGCCCAGGACCTCGGCGGCGGACCACACGGCGTCGGCGTCCATGCTCCGGCCCTCCAGGAGCGCCTCGACCAGTGCCGAGCGCTCCTGGTCGCCGGCGAGGAGGCGTTGGGCGACCGCGTCGTGGTAGCCGGAGACCATGGCCTCGGTGATGCCGTCCTGGATCTCCCACATGGCGGAGGCGGCGGCGACCAGAATGTCGTTGCCCACCAGGGCGGTTGTGGTGGCCTCGGCGACCACGGTCTCCCAGAAGTACTTCACGCCGAGGCGGTAGGCCGTCATCACGCTGGGCAGCGGCACGTTCTGCCGGGCGCGTCGGCGGCCGATGCCGGCCGCGGCCTCGGTGTCCAGCGGCACCTGTCCGGTGAGTGCCTGGAGGGCGTTGCCGACGTGGGTGCGGCAGGCCTCCTCGGGGTCCAGCCAAGGTGAGCCCAAAAGCCGCCACGGGGTGATCTTGAAGCCTTGATCCCCTGCGGCTCCTGTACCACCGTACCCCGGTGCGCGTCCTGGATTCCGGAGTTCTGATCTTCGCAGCGTTGTGGGCCGGGGAGGATCGCGCGTGCGCGTGTGGCGCCTTCGAGGGCTGGCGTCGGGTGGGGTGGGGATGGCCTCGATCGAGCGGACCGCGTACCCGCGGTTCAAGCGGCCGATCACCGCGCGTGAGCTGCATGTGTTCTTCACGCCCAGCGAGGAGGAGCGGGTCTGGGCTGAGGAGGTCACGGACTGTGACGAGCATCAACTTGCTCTGCGGGTGGCGCTGAAGTCGTATCAGCGGATGGCGTGCTTCCCGAAGGTGTATGACGTGCCGGACCAGGTGGTGGAGTTCGTGCGCCGGGCGGTGGGGCTGCCCGAGAGCACGCTGCCGGTGTACGCCTCCGGGCGGACAGCCGAGCGGTACCGGTCGTGGGTGCGGGAGCGGTGCGGGGTGCGTTACGACGGCCCAGCAGCGCGCACGCTCGCTGAGGAGACGATGCGGGCGGAGGCGTCGAAGAACAACCCGGCGGACCTGATCAACATCGCGCTGGAGAAGCTGGTCGAGGCCGGGCTGGGGATACCGCGGTTCTCTACGCTGGACGCGATGGCATCTGCGGTGCGGGGTCGGGTGAACGAGGAGATCCTGGCAGGCATCCAGAACCGGATGGCCGCGGAAGAGCGGCGCCGGGTGCTGGGGATGCCGGATGTGATCGGGCTGGACCGCAAGACGCTGTTCAACGCGCTCAAGCAGAACCCGGGCCGGGCGAGCTGGTCGAACTTCAAGATGCTGAAGGACCACCTGGAGTGGGTGGACGGGCTCGGGGATGCCGGCAAGTGGCTGGAGGGGGTCGCCTCGGCAAAGGTCGCGGACTTCGCCGGCGAGGCGGAGGCCCAGGACGCCGCCACCTTGAAGGACTACACCGTCAGCAAGCGAGTGGCGTTGACCGCGTGTCTGGCGGCCAAGGCCCGAATGCGCGCCCGGGACGACCTGGCCACGATGTTCTGCAAGCGCATGGCTGCGAAGGCGAAGAAGGCCCGCGAGGAGCTGGCCGAGATTCACTCCCAGCAGCAGGAGATCGTGGAAGCACTGATCGGCAACTACCGCACCCTGCTCCAGCATGTCGACAAGGACGGGCCCGCGCAGACCGCCCGGGCGAGGGCCGCCGCGCTGACGAAGCAGGCACTGGACGCGCTGGAGGGCCTGGAGGAGGAGGCCAGCCCTGCCGAGGTCGCCGAGCGGCTGGAGGGTAAGGTCTCACCCGCTTCGTTGCGCCAGCCGCGTGAGCGACCACGCGCCCAGCGCACCCAGCGCCGCCGCCGGCAGGACCCGTGGAACAGGCTCGCTCCGCCGCCGTACGCACCAGACCGCCAGGGCGACGACCGGGGCGAGCAGGGGCGACGGCCTGCACCGTTCCCACGAGGCCGTCGCGCAGTGCCGGAGGCAGCGCGGTCGCCGTGTCGAGGAGTCCCTGCTGGGCCGCGCGGACGATGTCGCGGGTGGCGACGGCCGGCAGCACGGCCACGAGCAGGTTGGCCAGCGACACCAGCAGCCGCCACAGATCGACCGCCCGCCGCACGGTCCGTCGCGGCGGATCGTCGATCACCGGAACCGGGACCGGGACCGGCCGGCTGCCATGGCCTTCGATCCCACTGGTCACGTCAGCTCCTTGTCCACGGGCCGAAGGCCGGAAGGGACCGATGCTCGCGCCGTGACGCGGTCCGTGCATCCGTCAGACGGCTGCACGGGTTTCTGTGACGACGGTAAGGGAGTAAGGAAGTAGCGGATGCAGTCGTATGACAGATCGCGGCAGGGAGGCGCGACTCTAGCCTTCCTGGCGAACCATGGCCTCGGGCGAAGAACGAGGCGACACCCTCGTCTGTGGAAGGTGACCATGTTCACTTCACCCAATGTGCTCCTCTGGCGCGGTCTGCTCGCCGTCGCCCTCGGCGTGGTCTCCGTCGCATGGCCCGGCATCACCGTCGGCGCCTTCGTCGTTCTCTTCGCGGTCTACGCCTTCCTGACCGCGGCGACGGACAGCGCCCGCGCCTTCACCTCCGACAAGGTGGGACCCGTCGTCGGCTGGCTGCTGCTCGCCGCGCTCTCGCTGGTGGCCGGCGTGGTCGCGCTGGCATGGCCCGGCATCACGGCGCTCGCGCTCACGATCTGGATCGCCGCGTGGGCCCTGACGACCGGCGCCATGGAGACAGCCATGGCCTTCCAGCGCGACGAGACGGCGGGTGAGCGGACGCTGTATCTGCTGACCGGCGCGGTGTCGATCGTGTTCGCCTTCTCCCTGTTCGTCCGCCCGGACATCGGCGCCGTCTCCCTCGCCACCGTCTTCGGCCTGTTCAGCCTCGTCTACGGCGTCTCGGCGGTCTTCGCCTCGTTCGAGGAGCGGCGCCGCCGTCACGACGCGAGCCGGCGCGAACCGGTCCGCGCCTGAACTGCGGGCGGCTGACACCCGCGTGGCGCCGGCCGACGGAAACGGCGCCACGCGGCACCGGAGCGGTTCGCTTTCAGTCGAACTTCTCGACCACCGTCTCGAACTGCCGCACCATGGCCGACAGCGACCGTCCGTCGAGATGGTCCATGACCCGCTTGCGGGCGCTCGCGAGGTGGATCGGATAGGCCGACTCGAGCCGCTTCAGCCCTTCCGGGGTGAGGGTCGCGACATTGCCGCGAGCGTCTCCCTCGTAGCGCCGTTTCACGACCTGGCCGCGGCTCTGCAGCGCGTCCACGACACGGGTGATACGGCTCGCCGACAGCGCGGTGGCCGCCGCGAGATCCGCCATGCGGAGTTCCTGGTTCTCGGCCTCGGACAGGCTCATCAGGACGACGTACTCCGTGAGCGTCAGTCCCGTGGACCGCAGCAGATCGTCGTCCAGCGAACGCGGCAGCGAGACGATGACACGCATCAGGGCACGCCAGAAACGCTCTTCCTGTGCGGTCAGGGGTTCCTCGGCAGCGGCCATCCGTGCAGATGAGCGTGCTCAAGCGAGGAACCTCAAGCGGTTGCTACCCGCGGTGCCCACCTGCTCGCCCGGTCCTGTGCCGGTCAGCCGCGCTCTCGGTACAGATCGCGCAGCATGGCGATCTCGGCTCCGTGGTGCAGCACTTCCTGGTTGACCCACCACACGATGTCGATGAACGGCTCCTCCGCGTCGCTGCCGTGCGGATAGGTGCAGTACCCGACGGTGTCGAGCGCGGTGTCGTCGACGCCCAGCACCGCGCCTTCCGCCAGGCGCCGGCGGCGGCGTCGAAGGCCGCGACCGCACCGGCGGCGTCACCGACGACGGGGTGGTCGTCGCGGGTCAGTGTGCGGGTGCCGGCCGTGTGGTCGGCGCGGAGGGTGAGCATCTCGGTGAGATGGCTCAGGCGCCAGGCGAGGGTGGTGAAGGGGGGCGGCCAGGGGTGCGGGTACGACGCGGCGTCGCGGCCCCAATCGCCCTGTCCCGCAAGGAGAGTTGCCCGTTCTCCGGGACCGTCCGCACGTCGTCGCACCGACCAGCAGTCGGGCACCGGTTCCCAGAGGTACTCCACGTCCGTCATAGGCCCGACCCGGGTGTCCGTCCCGTCTCCGCTGTCCATGACGGGCCCTGCCATACGGCCGGACAGGCGCTCGCACGCGAAGTCGAACTGGTCGAGCAGCGGAGCGAGACGGGGTGGGATCACTGGGCACTCCTGGGGGCGAGCCGGTCGGTCGTCGACCCGGAAAGCTAACAGCGTTCCCGCCGGACCACCCCTCAATTACTGGCTGCGGGCGCGCAGTCGGCGCAACATGCGCGGATCCTCGAAGCCGACCGAACGGGCGGCGGTGTCGATCGTGGCGCCGTGGCCGATGAGGTGCTCGGCGCGTTCGAGGCGCAGGGTCTGCTGGTAGCGCAGCGGGGTGAGCCCGGTGGCCCGGGTGAAGAGGCGGGTGAGGGTGCGTTCGCTGACGCCGACCGCCGAGGCGAGGGCGGGCAGGGGCAGCGCTTCGTCGAAGCGGGTGTCGATGAGGTCCTGGGCGCGGTGCACGGTGTCGTCGAGGTGGGAGCGGTGCCGGAGCATCGCGCTGGTCTGCGGGTCGTGGCCGTTGCGACGGGCGTAGACGACCATGTCGCGGGCGATCTGGGCGGCCACGGCGGGTCCGTGCCGGGTGGCGACGATGTGCAGGGCGAGGTCGATGCCGCTGGCGATGCCGGCCGAGGTGATGACCCGGTCGTCCGTGGTGAACAGGACGTCGCGGACGACCGTCGCCTTCGGGTGGCGCCGGGCGAGTTCGTCCTGGACGTCGTGGTGGGTGGTGCAGTGGCGGCCGTCGAGGAGTCCGGCCCGGCCGAGCGCGTCGGCTCCGGCGCAGACGCTGGCCACCGTCCCGCCCCGGGCATGGTGGTCCCGGACGACCCGCAGCGCGGTGGCGCCGATTTCGGGCCCGTCGGCCAGGGTCACGGCGCGCCAGCCGGGTACCACGACCAGGTCCTCGGGACCCAGCTCGGGCCAGTCGAGCCCGGCCGCCAGCGGCAGCCCCTGGGCGCTGGTGACCTGGGGCCGCTCGGCGACGTAGGAGAGCGTGTACGGGTGCCCGAAGTCGGCCGCCGTAGAGAAGACCTGCGCGGGGCCGGCCAGGTCCAGCAGGTGGACTCCGGGTACCAGGAAGAAGACGACGTGGCTCACGATCCGGTCATCATGCCCGATGGGTCGCGGCGGCTTCCAGTTCGTCGACCGTCGCGATGGTGGCGAAGCGGCCGGCGAGGGCGTACTCGGTGCGCCGGATGATCTCCTCGGCGGGGAGGGTGCGGGGGTCGGCCAGCAGCTCGGCGACGGTCTGGTCGGCGGGCGCGTCGCGGTGCGGGATCGGGTTGGTGGCCGTCGCGTCGGTGACGAAGGTGACCCGGTAGCCGAAGTCGCTCGCGACGCGGGTGGTGGTCTCGACGCACTGTTCGGTGCGGATACCGCAGACGGTGAGCTCGCGGACGCCGTGTTCGGTGAGGAGCTGTTGCAGGTTGGTGGTGGTGAAGGCGTTGTGCGAGGTCTTGTGGAGGAGCGGTTCGCCGTCCGCGCGCTCCAGTCCGTCGATGAGGCGGACATGGCCGAGGGCCGGGTCGAAGACGTCGCCGCTGCCGGGCTCGGAGTGCAGTACCCACACCACGAGGTCGCCGGCCCGGCGGGCGAGCTGGACCAGACGGTTCGCCTGTTCGGCGATCTTCGGGTCGGAGATGGTCTCCCACAGCGGGCGGGCGCGGAAGGACTCCTGGACATCGATGACGATCAGTGCTCGGGTCATGTCCCCAGACTGCGCCGTGCGGGTGGGGCGGCGACAGGCCGCATCGGGTCCGGGACCGGACCGATCCGGTCACCGGGAGGCGGCCTGTCGTGCCCTCCCGTCTACCCCAGTTCGACGAGCAGGTCGCCGCCCTCCACCTGCTGGATGCGGTTGATGGCGAGGCGGGAGACCCGGCCGGACTTGGGCGCGGTGATCGCCGCCTCCATCTTCATGGCCTCGATCGTGGCGACGGTGACACCGGCCTCCACCTCGTCGCCCTCCTCCACCGCGAGGGTGACCACGCCCGCGAACGGGGCTGCCACATGGCCGGAGTTGGCGCGGTCGGCCTTCTCGGTGACGGGGACGTCGGCGGCGGCTGCCGTGTCCCGCACCTGGACCGGGCGGAGCTGCCCGTTCAGAGCGGACATCACGGTGCGCATCCCGCGTTCGTCGGCCTCACCGACGGCCTCCAGCTCGATGAGGAGCCGGACGCCCGGTTCCAGGTCGACCGTGTACTCCTTGCCGGGTCGGATGCCGTAGAAGAAGTCCTTGCTGTCCAGGACGCTGGTGTCGCCATAGGTCTGGCGATGCGTCTCGAACTCCCGCGTGGGGCCGGGGAAGAGGAGGCGGTTGAGGGTGGCGCGGCGGTCCTTGTCGAGGGCCGTGCGGTCCTCGGGGCTGAGTTCCTGTACGGGCTTGGGGGCGGCGCGGCCCTGGAGCGCCTTGGTACGGAACGGCTCGGGCCAGCCGCCGGGCGGAGTGCCCAACTCGCCGCGCAGGAAGCCGATCACGGAGTCGGGGATGTCGTAGCGGTCGGGGGACGCCTCGAAGTCGGCGGGGCTGACACCGGCGCCCACCAGGTGCAGGGCGAGGTCGCCGACGACCTTCGACGACGGGGTGACCTTGACGAGGTGGCCGAGGATGCGGTCGGCGGCGGCGTACATCGACTCGATGTCCTCGAAGCGGTCGCCGAGGCCGAGCGCGATCGCCTGGGTGCGCAGGTTGGAGAGCTGTCCGCCGGGGATCTCGTGGTGGTAGACGCGGCCGGTCGGCGAGGCGAGGCCCGCCTCGAAGGGGGCGTAGATCTTGCGGACGCTCTCCCAGTACGGCTCCAGGTCGCCAATCGCCTGGAGGTCTAGGCCTGTTGGACGGTCGGAGTAGTCGGTGGCGGCGACGATCGCCGACAGCGACGGCTGCGAAGTGGTGCCCGCCATGGAGGCCACCGCGCCGTCGACGGCGTCCGCGCCGGCCTGGATCGCGGCGAGGTAGGTNCGTGGGTGTGGAGGTGCACCGGGAGGCCGAACTCGCGGCGCAGCGCGGAGACGAGGGTCGCGGCAGCGGGTGCGCGCAGCAGGCCCGCCATGTCCTTGACGGCCAGGACGTGAGCGCCCGCCTCAACGATCTGTTCCGCGAGCCGGAGGTAGTAATCGAGCGTGTACAGGCGCTCGTTGGGGTCGGACAGGTCCGAGGTGTAGCAGAGGGCGACCTCTGCGATCGACGTTCCGGTGGCGCGTACGGCGTCGATGGCCGGGCGCATCTGGCCGACGTCGTTCAGGGCGTCGAAGATGCGGAAGATGTCGATGCCGGTGGCGGCGGCCTCCTGGACGAAGGCGTCGGTCACCTGGGTCGGATACGGCGTGTAGCCCACGGTGTTGCGGCCGCGCAGCAGCATCTGGAGGCAGATGTTGGGGACGGCCTCACGCAGGGCGGCGAGCCGGTCCCAGGGGTCCTCGGCGAGGAAGCGCAGCGCCACGTCGTAGGTGGCGCCGCCCCAGCACTCCAGGGAGAGCAGTTGGGGCACGGTGTGGGCGACGACCGGGGCCACCGCGAGGAGGTCCTTGGTGCGGACGCGGGTGGCGAGGAGCGACTGGTGGGCGTCGCGGAAGGTGGTGTCCGTAACGCCGATCGTCGGGGATTCGCGCAGAAGGCGGGCGAAGCCCTCGGGGCCGAGTTCGGCGAGCAACTGCCGTGATCCGGCCGGGGGTTCGCCGGTCGGGACCGGCGGCAGCTTGGTGGTGGGGTCGATCAGGTCGGGGCGTTCGCCGTGCGGCTTGTTGACCGTGACGTCGGCGAGGTAGGTGAGCAACTTGGTGCCGCGGTCGGCGGAGTGACGGGCCGTCAGCAGGTGCGGGCGCTGCTCGATGAACGAGGTGGTGATCCGTCCGGCCTGGAAGTCCGGGTCGTCCAGCACCGCTTGGAGGAAGGGGATGTTCGTGGCCACACCGCGGATGCGGAACTCGGCGACGGCACGCCGTGCGCGGTTGACGGCGGTGGTGAAGTCCCGTCCCCGGCAGGTGAGTTTGACCAGCATGGAGTCGAAGTGCGCGCTGATCTCCGTACCGGCATGGGTGGTTCCGCCGTCGAGCCGGATGCCGGAGCCGCCGGGCGAGCGGTAGGCGCTGATCCGGCCGGTGTCGGGGCGGAAGCCGTTGGCGGGGTCCTCGGTGGTGATACGGCACTGGAGGGCCGCGCCGTGCAGGGTGACCGTCTCCTGGGAGAGGCCGAGGTCGGCGAGGGTCTCGCCCGAGGCGATGCGCAACTGCGCCTGGACGAGGTCGACATCGGTGACCTCCTCGGTCACCGTGTGCTCGACCTGGATGCGCGGGTTCATCTCGATGAAGACGTGCTTGCCGTGCGGGTCAAGGAGGAACTCGACGGTGCCCGCGTTGCGGTAGCCGATCTCGCGGGCGAAGCGGACGGCGTCGGCGCAGATGCGGTCGCGCAGTTCCGGGTCGAGGTTCGGCGCGGGGGCCAGCTCGACGACCTTCTGGTGCCGGCGTTGCAGCGAGCAGTCGCGCTCGAAGAGGTGGATGACGTTGCCCTCGCCGTCGGCGAGGATCTGCACCTCGATGTGGCGGGGGTCGACGACGGCCTTCTCCAGGAACACCGTGGCGTCGCCGAACGCGGACATGGCCTCGCGGGCGGCGGCCTCGATGGACTCGCGCAGGGTGGCCGGGTCCTCGACCCGGCGCATGCCGCGTCCGCCGCCACCGGCGACGGCCTTCACGAACACCGGGAAGCCGATCTCCTCGGCGGCGCGCACCAGTTCGTCGACGTCCGTCGAGGGCTCCGAGGAGCCGAGCACCGGCACACCGGCCGCGCGGGCGGCGGCGATCGCCGTGGCCTTGTTGCCGGTCATCTCCAGGATGTGGGCGCTGGGACCGACGAAGGTGATGCCCGCCTCCTCGCAGGCGCGGGCGAGTTCGGGGTTCTCGGAGAGGAACCCGTAGCCCGGGTAGACCGCGTCCGCTCCCGCGCGCTGGGCCGCGCGGACGATCTCCTCGACCGAGAGATAGGCGCGGACCGGATGCCCGGGCCGGCCGATCTCGTAGGCCTCGTCGGCCTTGAGCCGGTGCAGCGAATTGCGGTCCTCGTGGGGGAAGACGGCGACCGTGCGCGCGCCCAGCTCATAGCCGGCGCGGAACGCCCTGATCGCGATCTCGCCACGGTTGGCGACCAGCACCTTGCGGAACATTCCCGATCCCTTCAGCCTGCCGGTGACGTGCACCATGGTGTCGGCGCCGCCCCTATAACGCCATGTGAGCCGGGACACTAGTCGCAAACGTGTCGCGCGAGGCGCTCCACCGGGCCGTCGGTAAAGAAATCGTATGGTCTAGTCCAAAGTGAGCTTTGGTCCAGTCCAATCCATTGACGTGACCGCGACAGCGCCAGAAGCTGATGGCCTCCCCCACTCCCACCGGAGGCACAACGTGACACGTCTTCGTGCATGTCTGGTCGCGGCGGCCGCCGTGACGACCGCCGCCGCGGGCACGACCGCGCTGGTCGCGACCAACGCCCAGGGCGCCACCAGCGCGGCCACCGCGCTCAGCAACCGCTGGTACGCCGCGGCCCCCTACCTGATGCCGACGGACAACAACCCGCCCGACGCCGGCACCATCATGGACGCCACCGGCCTCAAGGCCTTCCAGCTCGCCTTCGTCCTCGCCCCCAACGGCGGCGGCTGCACCCCCACTTGGGGCGGCACCTCACCGGTCTCCTCGGACACGGCCGTCCAGTCGGTGATCAACGCGATCCGCGCCAAGGGCGGCGACGTCTCCGTCTCCATCGGCGGCTACGGCGGCACCAAGCTCGGCCAGGCCTGCTCGGACCCGGCCTCGACGGCGGCGGCCTACCAGCAGGTGATCTCCAAGTACGGCCTGCACGCGATCGACTTCGACCTGGAGGAGCCGGAGTACGAGAACACCGCGGCCATCCACAACGAGATCGGCGCGGCGAAGATCCTCCAGCAGAACAACTCGGGTCTGTACGTCTCCGTCACCACGGCCGGCACGGCGGACGGGACCGGCTGGTTCGGCAAGCAGATGTTGCTGGAGGCGAAGTCGCAGGGGTTCACGCCGAACAACTTCTCCATCATGCCGTTCGACGGCGGCTTCAACGGCGCGGCCTCGCAGACCAGCGCGCTCACCAACTTCAACTCCATCCTCCAGTCCACGTTCGGCTGGGACCAGGCGACCGCGTACGCCCATGAGGGCTTCTCGGGGATGAACGGGCGCAGCGACACCGGCGAGTACTTCACCCAGGCCGACTTCCAGACGGTCCTGAACTACGCCACCAGCCACAACATGGACCGCTTCACGTTCTGGTCGCTCAACCGCGACCGTCAGTGCAGCCCGGTCGACAACGGCGGTACCACGTCCGGCACTTGCTCCAGCGTGGCGCAGAACGCGTGGGACTTCGCCAAGTACTCGGTGCAGTTCGCGGGCGTGACCCCGCCGACCACGACACCGACGCCTACTCCGACTCCTACGCCGACCCCCGGCACCTGCAAGACGGCATGGAGTTCCACGGCCGTCTACACGCAGGGCAACGAGGTGTCGTACGGCAACCACAACTGGGTGGCCAAGTGGTGGACCCAGAACGAGGTGCCCGGTGCCTCCCAGTGGGGCCCCTGGCAGGACGAGGGCGCCTGCTGATCCGGCGGGATCGGCAGGACGTGGGCCGCGACGTCGAGCAGGCCTTGGGAAGGGACCGCTTGGCGTCGCTGTCCGTTGCTAGCGAAGGATGTTGACCGCCCGCGCGACCACCAGGACGACGATCGACA
The DNA here is from genome assembly GCF_016612545.1 of Streptomyces sp. MBT65. Lineage (GTDB taxonomy): Bacteria > Actinomycetota > Actinomycetes > Streptomycetales > Streptomycetaceae > Streptomyces. The sequence goes on from NZ_JAENRY010000085.1 coordinate 12,777, forward strand.
CGGAGACCGAGGACTGGCCCATCATCAGCATCTTGGCCCAGCGCGAGAGCGGCATCACGTCGGTCGGGCTGAAGGCCGTGGAGTTGGTGAAGGACAGGTAGAGGTAGTCCAGGAACGCCGGTTCCCAGTCCGGTGGCGCGGTCTCCGGGCTCTGCATCTGGACGAAGAGGAAGTCGGCGTAGGGATGGCTGCCCATGACCCGCGCCATGGGCCCGCCGCGGTCCCACTCCCAGTACCACAGGGCGAACACGATGATGTTCGTCAGCCAGATGCCCCCGCCGGTCAGCAGCAGCGGTCCGGCGGCCAGTTCGTCGGTGCCCCTGACCAGCCCGACCACCAGCCGGACCGCCGCCCATCCGTTGGCCAGGGTGATCACGCCCGTGAGGACCAGGCTCGGCCAGCGCAGCCACCGGGTGCCGGGCTCGATCCGCCGGGGGTTGGCGACGAACAGACCGACCATCAGGACGAGTTCCAGGGCCGGCAGCAGCCAGTACGGCCGGAAGGCGAGCCGGAGCGGCAGCATCAGCTGCACGGCGACCGCCACCAGGATCACGGCCGATACCGCCCACCGTGTCTCCCCGTGCGTCACCCGTCGCCACGCGGGCACCACATCGCGACCGCCGTCCTCCAGCAGCCGCTCGATCCTGGCCAGGCGGCTCGCCGGGTCGTCTCTGTCGTCCGTCATGACACCGATTGTCCCCGGACGGGGGGCGGTTCCATGACGCGCCCCACCCTGGATGGGCCGATCGCGGTCAACCCCGCAGCGGTTCGGCCAGGCGCCCCAACAACCCCGCCACCAGCGCCGTCCGCCCGGGCACCGTGTCGGGGTGGATGAACTCCCCCTGCGCATGTGCCCCGTCGCCGACCGCCCCCATGCCGCACAGCACCGGCAGCCCCAGCGCGGCGACGAAGTTGGCGTCACTGGCGCCGCCGACGGCGGTGTCGCGCAAGGGGGCGCAACCCTGTTCGCGGGCGACCTCGCGGGCGAGGTCGAGGAGCGGGGCGGAGGCCGCGTTGAGGGTCATCGGGGGCCGGTTCCAGGCGTGGTCGATCTCGATGCGGACGCGTGGGTCACTGACCTTGATGGCGTCCAACTCCTGGTCCACCCGGTCCTGTTCGGCCGCGCTGCTCACCCGGATGTCGACACCGGCGGTCGCCTGCCCGGCGACGACGTTGACGGCCGAACCGCCCCTGATGAGCCCGGTGTTGATCGTGGTGCCCTTGTCCGGGGCGGCCACCGCGGCAGCGGCGACCACGAACTCGGACAGCGCGGTGATCGCGCTCGCCCCGTCCTGGGGCGCGAGCCCCGCGTGGGACTCGACACCGGTGACCGTGACCTGGAAGATCCCGGTGCCCTTGCGGGCGGTCTTGACCGCGCCGTGGGCACTCGGCTCCAGCACCAGCGTGACGTCGGCCTTCCGCGCGACCTCCTCGATCACCGGCCGCGAGGACAGCGAGCCGATCTCCTCGTCGCCGTTGAAGAGGAAGGTGACGGTGGGCAGGAGCGCACCGCTCTCCCGGGCCAGCTTCAGGGCCCAAATGCCCTGCGCCAGACCGGTCTTCATGTCGAAGATGCCGGGTCCGCTCAGCCTCTCCCGACCGTCCTCGGCCGGCCCCGGCTGTACCCATCCGGCGAGCGTCCCGGTCGGCCACACGGTGTCGTAGTGCCCGACGAGCGCGACATGCCCGGCGCCCGTGCCGCCGTAGGTCAGGGTGAGCGTGTCGCCGCACTCGCCTCCGAGGTGGCGCTGCTCGTGGTCGGGGCGGCCGAGCCGCTGGACGGTCAGGTCGCGCAGCAGATCCAGGCCGGTCGCGAGGCCGGGAAGGTCGTAGCTGCCGGTCTCCTGGTGGACGAGGGTCAGGATGTCCTCGACGATCCGCGAGGAGACGTCCTGGGCGCGGGTGGTGAGGGCGGCGGGTGCGGGTGACGCGGTCATGATCTGCCTTCTTGTACGACGGTGGGGGCGCGGGTTCAGCCGATGCCGAGCGGGATGCCCAGCAGGTACCAGGCCACGAAGAACGCGACCCAGACGACGACGATCGGGATCGTGCTCCGCTCTTCTCGGCGACGGCGATGCCGAACATCACGGTGAGGATGGTGGCCAGCGGCGGGAAGGCCGCGTAGTTGTCGACGGCTCCTTCGACGGCCATGGTGAGGCCGTCCCCGCTGAGCAGGTTCCGCACCGTGACGGTCTCGTGCGTGCCGGGGTGCACGGCGCTGAGACCGGTCGCCGCCAGGACGGCGCTGAGGACGGCGACGACGCCCGCGAGGATCCAGAACAGCCAGAATGGGTTGGGGAGTCGGTTGCCGATCTTCTCTATCGCCGTCAGGCCCCGGAACGCGGTGCGCAGGACTCTCGACCGGGGCTCGGTGGACGAGGGCTGAGGTTGAGCGGAGGTGACACTCATCGGTACCTCTTGGCGCGATGGGGGGATGTTCCTGCGAACAATGGCACTCAGGTGAGAGATTCTCTATAGCCTGGGCGTAACAGTGGGATTAAACGGCACCTTAGAGTGAGGTCATGACCCGTCCCCTCCTCGACGAGCTCGACCGGCGCCTCATCGGCGCGCTGCATCTGGCGCCCCGGGCCACCTGGGACGACATCGGCGAGATCCTGGCCGCCGACGCCGGCACGCTCAAACGCCGTTACGACCGTCTGCACGAGGCCCACATGGTGCGCGTGATCGGACAGGCCGACTGGGGCGTCCACTCCACGGCGATGCCCGTCCATGTCTTCCTGGACATCACCGGCGAGAGCCCCCTCGCCGTCCTCCACCGCCTCCGCGACCTGCCGCATCTCCAGTTGCTGGCGCAGATCTCGGGCGACTACCCGCTCTACGCCGTCGTGCACGCCCCGTCGGAGGCGGCGACCAGCGAGGCGATCGACCGGTTGTTCTCCGTTCCCGGCGTCCGGCGGGTCAACGCCCTGCCCGCGCTCAGCACCCTGCGCCGGGGCCGGACCTGGGACCCGCAGTTCCTGGACGACACCGAGCGCGCCGACCTGCTGAAGCTCGCCGGTGCCCGCCCCGAGGGCACGGCGACCGCGACGCCCCCGGCGAAGCCGCTCAGCGAGGCCGAGCGGAATGTCGTGGCCCAGTTGCTCCAGGACAGCCGCGCGTCCGCCGCGAGCATCGCCCGCACCGCCGACCTGGCCACCTCCACCGCGCACCGCGTGGTCCGCCGGGTCCTGGACGAGGGCTGGGTCAAGCCGCGGCTGGAGATCGTGTCGGAGTGGCTGGGCTTCCGGACGGCGTTCATCCTCCGGCTGCGGGTGGCGCCGGGCGCGACCCCCGACGTCATGCGCCGGATGGACCGGCTGCCCCAGACGCGGCTCGCCGCGCATGTCGCCAGCGACATGTCGGTCCTCGCCACCGGCCTGGTCACCGACCGCTCCGCCCTGGCGCTCTTCGTCGACGACGAGCTGGCCGGCATCCCCGGACTCCTCGGCGTCAGCGTCGCCGTGATGCTCGCCGAACCCCGCCGCTACTGGCTGGACCGCGACCTGACCACCGGCCTCGGCGCGTTCCACGCACCGACCCTGCTGTGAGCGAACGGCGGGTGGCCCGGCACCGAAGTGCCGGGCCACCCGCCGCGCTCAACTCCCGGTCCGCACACGTCAGCCGGTGCCGAACGCTCCCGTGCTGTAGGCGCACTCCGTGTAGATGTAGCCCGACCTGAGCTTGGCCGTGTCCGAGGCCGGCGTCGCGCTGGAACTGTCGGGACGGTGCACGAAGTACGTCGTGCCGGTCGGCAGACTGATCGTCTTCTGCGGGTAGTTCTTGCCGGAACTGCACGGCTTGAAGCCGGACAGCAGGGTGGTGGTGAGGGAGTACGTGGTGCAGCTTCCGCAGCCCTTGAGGCTGAAGCTCCCGGTCACCGGGCCGGTGTACAGGACGGTGATGTCGTCCGGGCTGTCGTTCTTGACCGTGACGGAGATGCTGCCGCCGGACGCGGTCGTCGGCAGCTTCTTGCCCGCGGCCGGCACCGTCTGCGCGATCTCCGCGGCGATCGCTATCTTCTTGGCCCGGGCCCGGTTCTTGTCGTGCGGGTTGTCCTTCACGAAGGCGTTCATCGTGTCGAGCGCCGAGTCGAAGTCGGCGTCCTTGTACTGCGAGACACCGCACTGGTAGGTACCGGCGGCGGCCTGGCTGTCGGCGCGTCGGGCGTCCGCGCCGAGCGCGTCGGCCACGCCCGCCTGATCGCCCTGGAGGCTGCCGATCTGCCCGGAGAGGGACTTCAACTGCTCGACGGCCGCGCAGGGTTCACTGCCGCGCACCCCTTGGGCCGTCTTGTCGACGGCGGACTTGACGGCCGGTTCGACCTGCTTGGCCTGCGCGGACTGCGGGAACGTGGTCAGCAGGTACCCGAAGTTCGTCGGCCAGTCCGCGCCCTTCGCGCCGAGCGCGGTGGCGGCGCACTCGTACAGGGAGGTGGCCAGCCGGTCGTCCGGCCAGGTGGTCAGCGTGCCCAACTGCTTCTTGTCGATGGTGCCGGGGACGGTCCGCAGATACTTCAACTGGGGTATCGCGTCACAGTAGTTCTTCTGCGTGTAGGCGCCGGCGACCGTCGTGTAGAACGTCTTCAGCCGGTCGGGCACCTTGCCGGCCGCCCGTGAACCGGAGTGCGCGGTGCTCAGATCGTCGTAGACGCCGAGCGCCTGGCGGTAGCGGGGTTCGGCCGTGGAGAACGGCAACGTCCCGTTCTCCGCCACGAGTTGGTCGGCCGTCTCCAGCCGGTCGAGGAGCATCTGCTCGGTCGCCTCGTCACGTGCGTTGTCGTACAGCACGACTCCCCCGGCCGGTACGGCGAGCAGGACCAGGCCCAGCACGAGTGCGAGGGGCAGGGGTGCGGGCCAGGCGATGCGGGTGCGCAGGCCGACCAACGCGCCGTGGACGGCGGCGAACACGAGGAACACGACGTACAGGGCGACGAGGACACCGGAGACGCCGTCCGGGTCCGCGGGCAGCGCCACCAGCAGCAGTACGATCGTCGCGACCCAGCACGCCGCCATCAGCAGCCAGCGGCGCGTCAGCGCGTAACCGAGCCCGAGACCACTGAGGTTGAGAAGTCCGACCACGGCGGATCTGAGTCCGTCCGCTGGCGCGGGCGGCGGAGCGGACGGCATGGGTGGGACGGCGAACCCCTGATAACCCTGATAACCGCCGTACTGATCACCGGACATGATTCTCCCCCCGAACAACTTCGCCCCCGTTACCGTGACTTGTCAGTGTACGGTCGGGTTCACCGCGTGGACAGTGGGTTCCGTGCCGCCCCTCCGCCGCGCAGCACGCGTGACAGTCCCAGCGCCGCCGTCCGTACCGCCGGGGCGAGTTGGGCGGGCCGGAAGCGGTTGCGCGGTACGGCGACGGAGAGCGCGGCGACGGCGGTGTCACCGGCGAAGACCGGGGCCGCGATACAGCTCACGCCCTCCGCGGCCTCCTGCTCCTCGTAGGAGAGACCGGAGACCTGGATCTTCTCCAGGGCCGTGCGCAGCCGGGCCGGGTCGGTGATCGAGTGCGGGGTGAGGCTCGGCAGCGGCCGGGACAGCACCTCCTCCGTCAACTCGGCGCCGGAGAAGGCCAGAAGGGCCTTGCCGACGGCCGTGCAGGTCAGCGGGAGGCTGCCGCCGATGCGGGAGGGCAGCCGCAACGCCTCGTGGCCGTGGATGCGTTCGAGGTAGACCACCTCCATGCCTTCGCGGACACCGAGGTGGATGGTCTCGCGGGTGGCCTCGATCAGGTCCTGGAGGAACGGCAGGGCCGTCTCGCGCAGATCGCGCCGGTGCGGCACCAGCGAGCCCAGCTCGAACAGCTTCGCGCCGAGCAGATAGCGCGGGCCCGAGCGCTCCAGCCAGCCCAGCCGGACCAGGTCGGCGGCCAGCCGGTGGACCGTGGGCTTGGGCAGTCCGGTGCGCTCCGAAAGTTCCGACAGACGGTACGGTTCGCCGCTCGGGCTGAAGCAGTCGAGGATGAGCGCGGCTTTCTCCAGCATGCTGCCGTTCTTCTCCTGCATGCTGCCGCTCTCGTTGTTCCGTGTCACGGAACAAACATTGTCCCCTTGCGGGGATGCTGTCTATACCGACGGGTGTACCCGCACCGCACCGATGGGTGTATCCGCACTGCCGCTCCCCCAGGAGGTAACCCGTGTCCACCGTGCCCGACGGCGCCCGCCCGGACGCCGTGTCCCCGGCCGTGGTCAAGGCCGCCGACCTGCTGGCGGAGGCCACCCGTACCGGGGTCGCCTGTCCGCCGGTGAGCGATCTGCTCGACGGTGGCGACCTGGAGACCGCCTACGCCGTGCAGCAGCTGAACGTCCGGCGTGGGGTGGACGCCGGCCGCCGGATCGTCGGCCGCAAGATCGGTCTGACCTCCCCCGCCGTGCAGCGTCAACTGGGCGTGGATCAGCCGGGCTTCGGCGCGCTGTTCGCGGACATGGCGGTGCCGGACGGCGGCGAGGTGCCGCCGGGCCGGCTGCTCCAGCCGAAGGTGGAGGCGGAAGTCGCGCTGGTCCTCGGCCGGGATCTGCCGGAGCGCGAGTGCACGATCGTCGATGTGCTGCGCGCGGTCGACTTCGCGCTGCCCGCGCTGGAGATCGTCGACAGCCGGGTGCGGAACTGGGAGATCTCCCTGGTCGACACAGTCGCGGACAACGCCTCCTGCGGTCTGTACGTCCTGGGCGCCACCCCCGTACCGCTGACCGCCGTGGACCTGCGCGCGGTCACGATGACCATGAGCCGGGGCGGCGAGACCGTCTCCGAGGGCACCGGCGCCGACTGTCTCGGCAGCCCCCTCACCGCGGCGGTCTGGCTTGCCTCCGCCCTCGCCGAGCGGGGCGACCCGCTGCGCGCGGGCGACCTCGTGCTGACCGGCGCCCTCGGCCCGATGACGCCCGCCGCCCCGGGAGACACCTTCGAGGCACTCATCTCGGACCTGGGCTCGGTACGGGTCCGCTTCGCCACGGAAGGGAACGGCAAGTGACGACCAAGGTCGCCATCATCGGCTCCGGCAACATAGGTACCGACCTCCTGATCAAGGTCCTGCACCTCTCCGACACCCTGGAGATCGCCGCGCTCGCCGGCATCGACCCGGACTCCGACGGCCTGGCCCGCGCCCGCCGCCTCAAGGTCGCGACGACACACGAGGGCGTCGAAGGACTGATCAAGTTGGACGAGTTCGCCGACGTCGACCTCGTCTTCGACGCGACCTCGGCCGGCGCCCACCGCCACCACGAGGAGGTGCTACGGCCCCTGGGCCGCACCCTCGTCGACCTCACCCCGGCCGCCCTCGGCCCGTACGTCGTCCCGCCGGTCAACGGCGAGGCCCACCTCGACGCCCCGAACGTCAACATGGTCACCTGCGGCGGCCAGGCCACGATCCCGATCGTCGCCGCGGTGGGCGCGGTCTCACCGGTCCACTACGGCGAGATCGTCGCGTCCATCGCCTCGCGCTCGGCCGGGCCCGGCACCCGCGCGAACATCGACGAGTTCACCGAGACCACCTCACGGGCGATCGAGGCGGTCGGCGGCGCCGCGCGCGGCAAGGCGATCATCGTCCTCAACCCGGCCGAACCCCCGCTGATCATGCGGGACACCGTGCACTGCCTGGTCTCCGACTGCGCGACCGAGGCGGTCACCGCGTCCGTCGAGGAGATGGTCGGCCGAGTCCAGGCGTACGTGCCCGGCTACCGGCTCAAGCAGAAGGTGCAGTACGACAAGGTGGCGGCCGACGACCCGCTGCGCAGCCTCGCGCCGGGCACGGGCGAGCTGCTCAAGGTGTCGGTGTTCCTGGAGGTCGAGGGCGCCGCCCACTACCTCCCCGCCTACGCCGGGAACCTCGACATCATGACCTCGGCCGCCCTGCGCACCGCGGAACGCATGGCATCACGCACCGGCAAGGAGACCGCCAAGTGACCCCGTCCCTCTACGTCCAGGACGTCACCCTCCGGGACGGCATGCACGCCGTGCGCCACCGCTACACCGTCGACCAGGCCCGCGCGATCGCCGCCGCCCTCGACAGCGCCGGAGTGGCCGCCATCGAGATCGCGCACGGCGACGGTCTTGCCGGCTCCAGCATCAACTACGGCGTCGGCGCCCACACCGACTGGGAGTGGATCGAGGCCGTCACCGACGTCGTACAACAGGCCGTCCCCACAACGTTGTTGCTGCCCGGCATCGGAACCGTCCACGACCTCAAGCAGGCCCACGCCCTGGGCATCCGCTCGGTACGGGTCGCCACTCACTGCACCGAGGCCGACATCTCCGCCCAACATATCGCGGCGGCGCGGGAGTTGGGCATGGACGTGGCCGGGTTCCTGATGATGTCCCACATGGCCGAGCCGGCCGAACTCGCCCGCCAGGCCAAGCTGATGGAGTCCTACGGCGCCCACTGCGTGTATGTCACCGACTCCGGGGGCCGGTTGACGATGGACGGGGTACGGGACCGCTTCCGCGCATACCGCGAAGTCCTCGCCCCGGAGACCGAGTTGGGCATCCACGCGCACCACAATCTCGCACTGGGCGTGGCCAACACGGTCGTCGCGGTCGAGGGCGGCGCGATCCGCGTCGACGCCTCCCTCGCGGGCCAGGGCGCGGGCGCCGGCAACTGTCCGCTGGAGGCGTTCGTCGCGGTCGCCGACCTCATGGGCTGGAAGCACGGCTGCGACCTGTTCCCCCTCATGGACGCGGCCGACGATCTCGTACGACCGCTTCAGGACCGCGAGGTACGGGTGGACCGCGAGACCCTCAGCCTCGGCTACGCGGGCGTCTACTCCAGCTTCCTGCGCCACGCCGAGACCGCGGCGGCCCGCTACGGCCTCGACACGCGCAGCATCCTGGTCGAGGCCGGGCGGCGGGCGATGGTCGGCGGCCAGGAGGACATGATCACGGACATCGCGCTGGACCTGGTGGCGGGTGCGGAGGGCTGATCCCGGTCAGGGGGCGATGTCCATCCGCTGGGTGCCGATGACCGACAGCAGCCGCAGGGCGCTCTCGGACGGTGAGCCGGGGACGGTGGTGTAGATCACGACCCGCTGATCCCGGTCCGCGATGTCCAGGACATCGCAGTTGACGGTGACCGGGCCCACCAGCGGGTGCTGGAAGGTCTTGCGGAAGGTGGGCGCGGCGGTCACGTCGTGCGAGTTCCACAACTCGGTGAACTCCTCGCTGCCGGCGAGGAGTTCGGCCACCAGATCGGTCAGCTCCGGGTCGTGGGGGTAGCGGGCGGCGGTGGCCCGCAGATCGTGGGCGGCGCGGCGGGCGAACTCGTCGGCGTCCGACACTCCGTACAGCCGCCGCCCCTCCGGACGCGGTCCGAGGAAGACCCGGCGCACCAGGTTGCGGTCGCGCCGGGGAAGCGCCGAGAAGTCCTCCATGAGGGCGGCCGCGAGTTCGTTCCAGGCGATCACCTCGTACGTCGCGGACATCACGAACGCGGCGGCCTGCGGCAGCCGGTGCACCAGGTCGAGGATGCTCTGCCGCACCTCGCGCGAGGGACCGGGCGGGAGGCTCGGCGGCACGCCGGCAAGGTGGTGGAGGTGGTCGCGCTCGGCGTCCGTCAGGCGCAGGGCGCGGGCGAGCCCGGCCAGTACCTCGCGCGAGGGATGCGGGCCGCGGGCCTGCTCCAGCCGTGTGTAGTACTCGGTCGAGATGTACGCCAGTTGCGCCGCCTCCTCGCGGCGCAGACCGGGGGTACGGCGGCGCGGTCCGGCCGGCAGCCCCACATCGGCGGGGGTGATCCGCTCACGCCTGCTGCGCAGGAAGTCGCCAAGTTCTCGTCGATCCACACCCCCAGTGTGTACGGGCGCCGGCCTCTCCAGCCAGGTACTGCCGATGCCTGGATGAGCCGTGGAGATCGGCGCAGGCTCGCTGCCATGGACAACACACCCACTCCTCCCTTCCCCGGCCTGCTGGCCGACAAGGTCGCCTTCGTCACCGGCGCCGGACGCGGAATCGGCGCGGCGGCGGCACGGCTGTTCGCCCGCGAAGGCGCCCGAGTGCTGCTCGCGGCCCGCACGGAGGCCGAACTGAAGGCGGTCACCGAAGAAATCCGGGCGGCCGGCGGCACCGCTGACTACGTGGTGTGCGACCTGGCCGACGCGACCAGTGTCCGCACGGCCGTCGACCGCACCGTGGACCTGTACGGCCGACTCGACGTGGCCTTCAACAACGGCGCCACGATCCAACGCCCCGGCCCGATGGACGAGTTGCCCGAGAGCGACTTCGACCACGTCTACGACGTGAACCTCAAGGGCGTCTGGCTCGCCATGGTCGCCCAGGTCGCAGCGATCCGGGCCACCGCCAGAACCGGCGCCATCGTCAACAACTCCTCCGTCGGCAGCCTGATGGGCAACCCCGAACTGCCCGTCTACGGCGCGATGAAGCGCGCGGTCAACAGCCTCACCGAGTCGGCCGCCGTCACCTACGGCCCGGAGGGCATCCGCGTGAACGCCATCGCCCCCGGCAACACCCTCACCGAGATGATCCGGGCCTGGGAGGCGGAGTCCCCCGGCCTCCAGGACCGCCTGACGGCGCACACTCCCCTGCGTCGCGCGGCCGACCCCGACGAGATCGCCCAGGCGGCGGCCTGGCTGCTCAGTGACCGCGCGTCCTTCGTGACGGGCACGGTCCTGCGGGTCGACGGGGGCGCGCGGGCCTGAGGATCTCGGGCCTGAGTGTCCGGCTCCGCTAGACGGCGGGCTCCCGGCGGTTGTGGCGACGGATGACCAGCCACGTTATCCAGCCGACTCCGATGATGAACCCGAAGCTGATGATGCGGTAGAGCACGACCGTGGCGATCGCGGTACTGGTCGCGACGCCGCCCGTGACCAGTCCGAGGATCAGCGCGCTGTCGATGAGGCCGAGGCCGCCGGGGATGATCGTGAGGGTCCCGGCGGCCATGCCCGCGCAGAAGGCGAGCAGCAGTTGGGCGTTGCTGATCTGCGTGTCGCTGATGGCGTGGAAGCACAGCCACAGACAGCCCGCGTCGAGCAGCCAGTTGAGGACGGCGAAGACGGCGGCGGCGACGGCGTGCCGGGGTTCGAGCCGGGCGGTGCGGAGCTGCTCGACGAAGCCGCGGACGCGGTCCAGGCCCTGGGTCTCGGGGACGTGCCGCAGCCGGTTGACCCGGGCCAGCGCGGCGCGGGTGGCCGGCTCGACCTTCTCGGGGTGGCGGGTGATGCGCCGGATGCCGACGGTGAGCAGCAGGACGGCCAGGCCGAGGGTGACGAGGCTGTGCCACTGGAGGCTGCCGTCGGAGGCGATCGCGGAGATCGCGGTGACGACGGCCAGGGCCGCCGCGGAGAGCAGGCCGGACAGCGCGATGCACCAGGACGCGACGGCGGGCGTGGCTCCGAAGCGGCGCATCTGCTGGTAGTTGAAGTGGGTGGAGAAGGCCGGGCCGCCGGGCAGCGTGACGCTGAGCGAGTGGGCGGCGTAGGCCAGGGCGACGTGCTTCTGGATCGGCACGATCACCCCGGCCGAGCGCAGCAGTCGGCGTTGCATGCGCGCGTAGCAGCCCATGGCGGCCACTTCGGCGACGAGCGCGACGGCGAACCAGTTCAGCCGGGGTGCGCGCAGTTGCGACAGCGCGGCGGCCAACGACGGCCAGCCCAGGACCAGTTCGACGCCGAACAACGCGAGCAGGACCGTGATCACCACTGGTCGCAGCCAGCGTCGGGTGCGATGCGGCGCCGCGTCGGCCGGTTCGATGGCGGTGGTGTCCGGAGCGTGCACAGGCAGGACCGTCGATTTCGTGAAGGGGGCTTCAGCCGTCGGGGACTCCGGCTCCGCCCGATGCGGGGCCGGTGTTCTCCGAGCGGGCGAGGGAGCGGGTGCCGGGGCGGAACGCGTCCAGTTTATGCATGATGGTCCGACCGGCCCGCGGTTGCCCCCGGATGCCGATACCGAAGGGGCCGAGGCCGCACGGGACTTCTGGACCGAGTCCGCGTGCTCGTGGCCCCGGCCGGCTTCCGTCGTCGGCGCCGCATGCGCCTGGCCTCGAACGGCCTCCGCCGGGGCGCCGCGTGCTCTTCGTCGCGTCCCGCCTCCGCCGTCGGCACCCTACTCTGCTCGCCGCCTCCGGCATCCGACGATGGAAGCGCATGCCCTGGCCCCGGCCCCGGACGGTCTCGTCGGCACCGCATTCTCCTCGTCGCGTCCGGCATCCGCCGCAAGCACCCCATGCCCTGGACCCGGCCGGACTCCCCGTCGGCGCCGCATGCCCGTTGTCGCGGCCGGCTTCCTACGCCTTAGGCTCCGCGTGCTGCTGCTCGCGGCTGTTCTCCGCCGCCGTCGCCGACTCCCCGTGCTCCTGTTCACGGCCGGCCTCCGCCACCGTCCGCTCGGGCTTGTCCGCGGTACGCCGGCCCGGCAGTACCGCGAGGACGATCATCGTGCCGGCGGCCATGATGATCCCGCCGACGAGGCTGGTCTGTGCGACACCGTGGGCGAAGGCCTCGTGTACGGCGTCCACCAGGGCCTGTGCCTGCTGCGGTCCGGCGGACGGTGTCTTCGCGATCTGCTGGGCGACCGCGAGTCCGCCGCCGACCGAGTCCTTGGCGGTGTCCAGCGCGGCGGCGGGCAGCTGGCCGCCGACCAGGTCGGTCAGCCGGTCCTTGTAGGTGGTGCCCAGCAGCGAGCCGAGGATGGCGATGCCGAGGGAGCCGCCCAGCTCCAGCGCGGTGTCGTTGGCGCCGCCGCCGACGCCCAGCTCGCTCTCCGGGAAGGAGCCCATGATCGTGTCCGTGGCCGGGGAGACGCTCAGCCCGATCGCGAAGCCCAGCAGCAGCATCGTCGGCAGGAAGGCGCCGTAGCCAGAGGTCTTGTCGACCTGGGTGAGCAGCAGGACGCCCACGGTGCCGAGCACCATGCCGGTCACCACCATCGGCTTCATGCCCAGCTTGGGGGTCAGCCGCCCGGTGACCGCGGCGCCGGCGAACACGGCACCGGCCAGCGGCAGCAGTCGTACGCCCGTCTCCAGCGCGTTGTAGCCGAGGACGAACTGCAGGAACTGCGTGGCGTAGTAGATCGCGCCGAAGGTGCCGAAGAAGAAGAACAGGACCGCCGTCATCGAGCCGCTGAAGGGACGGTGGGCGAACTTGCGGACGTCGAGCATGGGGTGCGGGTGGCGCAGCTCCCAGGCCACGAAGGCGGGCAGTCCGACGGCGGCGACGACGGCCGCGGTGACCGGACCGGCGCCCCAGCCGAAGTGCGGGCCCTCGATGATCGCGTAGACCAGGCTGCCGACCGAGACGATCGAGAGCAGACCGCCCACGTAGTCGATGCGGTCCGTCGTGGCCGCCTTGGACGGCGGTACGAGGACCAGGGCGCCGACCACCGCGACGAGGGCGATGGGGACGTTGATCAGGAACGTGGAGCCCCAGGCGTGGTCCTCGAGGAGCCAGCCCGCGACCAGCGGGCCGACGGCGATGGCCAGGCCCGAGGTCGCGGTCCAGGCCGTGATGGCCCGCGCCCGCTCGCGCCTCGGGAAGATCGCGACCAGCAGGGACAGCGTGGCCGGCATGACCACGGCCGCGCCCACCCCCATCACCGCGCGGGCGGTGATGACCAGTCCCGTCTCGTGCACCAGGCTGCCCATCACCGATCCGCCGGCGAAGATCACCAGTCCGGTGACGAGTGCGCCGCGACGGCTGTACTTGTCGCCGATCGAGCCCAGCACGAGCATCAGAGCGGCGTACGGGACGGTGTAGCCGTCGATCACCCACTGGAGATCGCTGCTGCTCAGGCCCAGGTCCGTGGTCATGTCGGGGGCGGCCACGATCAGCGAGGTGTTCGCCATGACCACGATCAGCAGGCTCAGGCAGAGCACGATCAGGGCGGACCAGCGCCGTGCGTACGGCCCGGTCATCTTGTCGACGGGTGTGGTGGCGAAGAGCGGCATCGCAAGCTCCTAGGAGGACATTAATTGCTCACTGATGTGCAGGCTAGTTTATTGCCCATTGGTGTGCAACTATGCCGGAACGGACCAGCCGTACCAGGAGGTGTCGAGGTGACCGGCCGCAGCAGCGCCAAGGCGCGCGCCACCCGCGCCCGCATCCTGGAAACGGCCCGGCGGGAACTGGGCCGCGACCCCGACAGCAGCCTCGGTGACATCGCGCAGGCGGCGGGCCTGGCCCGGCGCACCCTCTACGGCCACTTCGCCGGGCGGGCCGCACTCGTCCACGGCCTCGCGGCGGACGCCGGGGACGCGGTACGGCGGGCGAGTGCCGCCGGCCGGGCGCCGACGCCGGACCCGGTGACCGCCCTGGCCCGCTTCGTCCTCACGCTCTGGCCGGTCGGAGACCGTTACCGCATGCTCATCGCCCTCGCCCACCGCGACCTCGGCCCCGACGCGGTCGACGCACTGCTCGGCCCGGCCCGTGACACGGTCGCCGGGATCCTCGCCCAAGGACAGCGGCAGGGCGACTTCCACACCACCGTCCCGCCGGTCCCCCTCACCAGGGCCGTGGAGGCACTCCTCCTGTCGCTGCTCGACTGCGTCAACTCCGGCCGCTGGACCGACGACGGCACCGCCGCCGCCACCGCGGCCCTGATCGCCGCGGGCGTCGGACCCGACCTCGCGGCCACCACGGTTCACCGCCTCCGACCTTCGTCCCCTTGAAGGAGACCCATGCACGCGTACGACCACGCCGACACCGCGTTCCCCGCGGACGGGCACCCGCCCCGGAGGAACCGGCGCCCCGTCGCCGTCGCCGTCGGCGCACTGATCGCACTGCTCCTCGTGCCCCTCGCGGTCGACCGCTTCGCGAGGGAGCGGGTGGAGTCACGTACGGCCGAGGCGTTCCAGGAGGGCATGCGCACCCCGTCGGCGCCGGCGGTCCATGTGCGGGGCTTCCCGGTGCTGACGCAGTTGATGTCCGGCACCCTGCGGCACGTGGACATCACCGCGCACGACATACCGGCGAGCGAGGCCACCGGCCCGCTGCCGGTGTCCGAACTCTCCCTTCGCCTCGCGGAGTTGAGGAAGTCCGACGACGACACGGAGGCGCTGGCCCGCTCGGCGGAGGCGACCGCCCTGCTGTCCTACCCGGACCTGTCCGACACCCTGGGATGGGAGATCTCCCGGGGCACCCGTCCCGACCAGGTGCGCGCGAGCGTCCCCTTGCCCACCGGTGACGCCGTCGCCGTGACGGCCACCGTCTCGGTACCGTCTGGCAACCGCATCGCCTTCAAGGACTTCCGGGTCACGGGCGGTCTGCTGCCCGGGGTGGGAGGAGCGGCTCTCGGCCGGGTCTTCGAGCGGCCGATCCAGCTCCGGAACATCCCTCAGGGCCTGCGCCTGCGGTCCGTCACCTCGACGGAGAGCGGGCTGGTCGCCCGTCTGACGGGCGAGTCGGTCGCCTTCCGATCCGCCGACGACGCGCGGAGCGGCGGGACCTCGCGGAGCAACTCGTCGTACAGCAAGGGCATTTGACCGTCAGTCCGCCGCGGGCGCGACCTCGTCCACGACGACCCGTGCCTGCTTCTCCGGCACCCCGGCCGCGATGAGCGAGGCGACCGCCGCCCGGGTCCCGTCGTCCTCCAGTTCCCCGGAGTTGACCTCTTCGAGCAGGGCGATCGTCATGGCTTCCAGGCCTGCGGACAGCACGGCGGGCGGCAGTTGGGTGTGGAAGACGCCGTCGCGCTGTCCGCGGTCCAGGATGGTGGTGGCCGCGCGGCGGGCCGGGGCCAGGATCTCCGTGACGCGCTCCTGGCCGAGGTCACGGCGGGCCAGCGCCAGGAGGAGCCGATAGCGGTCCCCCACGGTCCACATCGACAGCACGAAACGCGCGAACGACCGGTCGGCCGACTCGGCCCCCGGACCGGACGGCGCCGGGTCGGCGGACAGCACGCCCCGCAGGGCCTCCGACGCCTCCTCGGCCAGCGCCTCCAGCAGCGCCTCCCGGCCGGGGAAGTGCCCGAACAGGGTGCGTCGTACGACACCGGACGCGCGCGCCAGTTCCTCCAGGGTGATGTCCGGGTTCCGGCCGAGTTCCCGGCGGGCGGTGGCCAGGATGCGTTCCCGGTTGGAGCGCGCGTTGCTTCGCTGGGGGACACGGGCCGGGGGCTTGGTCACGGACAACCTCGGTGAAGTGCGGGGACTACGGAGCGGGGGCGAGCGGTACGTCCAGTCTGGCACGCGCCCTCGGCCCCCTCACGTCACGGCACCGCGGGCGCCGGACGATCTCTCCCCCGTCCGTCAGTAGTAGGGGCGCAGATAACGGTCGAGCCGGGACTGGGCCTTGCTCACGCTCAGCCCGAGCGCGTTGCCCAGCGCCTCGTCCGACACGTCGTCGGCCTGCGCGCCGTAGGCCGCTTCCTTGCCCACCCGCCCCGCCATGCGCTCTAGCATGGCCACCGCCTTCAGCGCGGCCACCGGCGCCGTGTCCGCGAGCGCGTCGAGCCGCTCCGCCAACTGCTCCATCAGCTCGGAGAGTTGCTCCGGCAACGGGACCGTACGGCGTTCGACGGCGCTGATGTGGTCCCACCAGTCCTCGTACGCGTCGGAGGTGTCCAGATCGTCGAGATCGTGGTCCTCCACCTGGTCCCAGTCGATGGGGTGGCTCTCCCCGCGCCAACCACACGCGCACGAAGCCCTCCAGCCCGCCGCCTCCGGGCGGCCCAGCCGGCCGTTGTAGGCCCACCACTCACGCGTCTCCAGGCCACAACTGCCGCTGCCCACATCGATGTACACCGACTTCGGCTCACTGCCGTCGGCGAGGACCGCCCCCACGATGCCCTCGTGGGACTCCCCGAACTCCTCACTCCGCCACGCCACAACTCCCCCTTCCGGCAACCCCGCGACGGCCGGGCCGGCACCGAGGTGCCGGCCCGGCCACAGTACGAGGGTGCCGCGGAACGGACGTCCGGGGAGGGTGAAGTCACCCAACAACCCGGTTCGTTGGACCGGAAGGGCCGGAGGAGCCCGTCAGGCGACCGCGGGGTCGAGCAGCCCCGCGCGCAGGCGGCGGAGCATCCGGCTGATGAGCCGGGACACATGCATCTGGGAGATGCCCAGTTCCTCGCCGATCTCGGCCTGGGTACGCTCCTCGACGTAGCGCATGTGGATGATCTTCCGCTCGCGCTCGTCCAGTTGGGCGATCAGGGGGGCCAAGGAGCTGAGGTCGTCGACCAGTTCGAGCCCCGGGTCGTCCGCACCGATGACATCGGCCAGCACGGTCTCGCCCTCGGCGCCCGCGTCGGAGCTGAGTGCCGCGTCCAGCGAGGAGGAGGTGTAGCCGTTGGACGCCTTGCGGGCCTCGATGACCTCTTCCTCGGTCAGGCACATCAGCTCGGACAGTTCCCGCGTGGTGGGCGAGCGGCCGAGGCGGGACCGCAGTTCCTCGGTCGCCTTGGCCAGCTCGACCCGGGCCTCCTGCAACCGCCGGGGCACGTGGACGGCCCAACTGGTGTCGCGGAAGAAGCGCTTGATCTCGCCGACGATGTAGGGGACGGCGAACGACGTGAACTCCACCTGCCGCGAGAGCTCGAACCGGTCGATCGCCTTGATGAGTCC
This sequence comes from Streptomyces sp. MBT65, assembly GCF_016612545.1. GTDB lineage: Bacteria > Actinomycetota > Actinomycetes > Streptomycetales > Streptomycetaceae > Streptomyces. Next base: position 30,288 of record NZ_JAENRY010000085.1, read on the forward strand.
GATCGTGCCGACCTGGACGATGTCCTCCATCTCGTTGTTGCTGCGGCTGCGGAAGCGCGCGGCCGCGTAGCGCACGAGGGAGAGGTTCATCTCGATCAGGGTGTTGCGCACGTACTGGAACTCGTGGGTGCCTTCCTCCAGCGAGGTCAGCCGGTCGAAGAACTGGCGCGAGAGCTCCCGCGCGTCCTTCGGGCTCACCTTCGACGGCTCCGCGATCAGCGGGAGAGGCCCCCCGGCCGTCACCCGCTGCTCTGCCGTGGCGTGTACCTCCACTGCCGTCACGGCTGCCATGTCGCCCACCCCATTCGTCGAAGGAACTTCCGTCATGAGGCCCCTGCCCCGCTTCTCGCGACTCACTCCCCCTGATTCCGAGAAATTCGGGGCGCGCACCTCGTTCCGCGGAGAAGGACCCGCCGAAGTGCCCGCGGTCTACGCGCTCTTGCGGCCGACGCCCGCGTAGACCCAGTACTCGGAGGGGTTTTCCGGGATCTCGTCCGCCGGGTCCGGGCGCCACAGGGGGACGTAGGTCAGACCGGGTTCGACGAGGTCGAAGCCGTCGAACAGGCCGAGGATCTCGTCGTGGGAACGGGCGGTGACCGGTGAAGTGGCCTTGGAGCTGTACAGCTTGCCCACGGCCGCCGCGGTATCGGGACGGTCCTGGTTGGTGGCGTGACTCAGGGCGAGCCAACTGCCGTCGGGCAGCTCGTCGCGGAAGGCGGCGACGATGCCGGCCGGGTCCTCGGCGGGCGTGACGAAGTGCAGGATCGTGATCATCAGTACGGCGACGGGCTGCTCGAAGTCGATCAACTTCCGTATCTGCGGCGCGGCCAGGACATCGGCCGGTCTGCGGATGTCGCCGTCGACGATGTCCGCGTCCGGGTTGTCGGCGAGGAGAGAGGTGCTGTGGGCGACGGCCACCGGGTCGTTGTCGACGTAGACCACCCGGGCTCCGGGGCTCGCCGCCTGCGCGACCTCGTGGACGTTGCCCTGGGTCGGGATGCCCGAGCCGAGGTCGATGAACTGCCGTACCCCGGAGGCGACCAGGAAGCGGACGGCCCGGCCGAGGAAGTCGCGGTTGGCGCGGGCGAGGGTGCGTACCTGGGGGTCGATCGCCGTGAACGCGGCCAATGCCTCGCGGTCTATGGCGAAATTGTGTTCACCGCCCAACATCGCGTCGTACATTCGAGCGACGCTCGCTTTGTGCGGATCGATCCCCTGCGGCAGGCCACCACGGTCCGGCACCACAACTCCCCTTCGCCCGAAGATCTTTGACACGTCATCATATAGTTGCCGACGAAAGCACGGCAGACCGCTTGTCCCCACGCCACGCGGCCGGTGCTCCACCCGGAAAGGCACGACCCTGCGGAACCAACCGCGCAGTCACCACGGTGACGCACCCCCTGCCGGGCCCCCACGCCGCAGGCAGGCCTTCGCCCCCGCCGCGGACGTGATCGGCTCGGAGCTCGACCTGCGGCTGACCGGCAGCCATGTCGTGCACGCGCTGACGCCCGGGTTCTGCGACGCGGCGTCGGTGTATCTGCTGGAGCGCTGGGTGCTGGAGGAGAACGCGTATCCCGCCGTGGATCCGCCGCAGATCGAGGCGCGCCGACTGGCGGTGCGGGTGGGCGCCGAGGCGGCGGAGAGCTGGGACGGCATGCTGCCGGTCGGTGAGGTGGTCGTCTTCCCGCGCGAGACCCCGTACGCACGCGCCCTCGCCTCCGGGCACTCGCAGGTGCTCGACGGGGTGGACAAGCACACCTCCGATCGGCTGCTGGCCTCGGCGGGCGGCGACGCACAGCGCATAGACGATCTGCTGCACACGGCGTCGTTCCTCGTCGTGCCGCTCCAACTGCGCGGCGCCACCGTCGGGTTCATCGCCTGCACACGCGGCCCGGAGCGGGATCCGTTCCTGCCCGTCGAGGCCGTGGCAGTGGAGTCGCTGGCGGCCCGGGCCGGGGTGGCCCTGGACAACGCGCGCCGCTACGAACGCGAGCGGCGCACCGCGCTGGCCATCCGCAACAGCCTGCTCCCGGACCCGGCCCAGGCCTTCCCCGGCTGCCGTATCGCCCACGGCTATCTCCCGGCCGGCCAGGGCAACATCATCGGCGGCGACTGGTTCGACGTCCTGCCCCGCCCCGGCGGCCGGGTCGGTCTGGTCGTCGGCGACGCGATGGGCCACGGCCCCGAGTCCGCCGTGGCCATGATCCAGTTGCGGACGGCCGTGCGCACCCTGGCCCGGCTCGACATGGAACCGGCCGAACTCATGCGCCGCCTGGACGAGTTGGCCTACGACACCCCGGGTGCGTCGTTCGCGACCTGCATCTACGCCGAGTGGGACGCCCGGGCGCACACCTGCACCCTGGTCGGCGCCGGCCACCCTCCGCCGCTGCTGCGCGGCCCGGACGGACCCGCCCTGCCGGTCACGCTCGTCAGTCCGGGACTGCCGCTGGGACTCGGCACGGGCAACTACGAGGCCACGGTGCTGACCATCGACGAACCGGCTCTGCTCCTGCTGTACAGCGACGGGCTGGTCGAGTCGCGGCACGCCGACATCGACCAGGAGATCGCCGGTCTGGCCCGGGCCCTCGACACGGCCGCCGCCGAGCCCACCGGGACCGACGACCCGGAAGGGTTCCCCACGTTGTGCGCGCGGCTGCTGCGCGCGCCGTCCGCTGCCCCCGGGGCGGACGACCGCACGCTGCTGCTGGCCGAGTTGACGCCCGCGACCACCTGAACAGGCCGCGGGCGTCCTCGCCCCCTCCACGTGTCCGGCTTCAGCAGCCGGTGGACAGTATCGCCCACACGGCCTTGCCGCCGGTGAGCGCCGATCTCTCGACCCCCCACGTCTCCGCGATCGCCTGCACGATGAACAGTCCGCGCCCGCTCTCGTCGTCGACGCACGGCACACAGCGGGTGAGGTCGCCGCCCGTGTAGTCGTGGTCGTGGACCTCGATGCGCAGACTACGGTCGGTGACGAGCCCGACACCGCACAGGAGCCGCGCGCTGGGCGTGTGACACACCCCGTTGGTGGCCAACTCGGAGATGAGCAGCACCGCGTCGTCGCGCACCTCCTCGGGCAGGCCCCACTTGGCCAGTTGCGCACCCATGACGTGCCGGGCGGTCCGGACGCCGGAGCGGTGGGCCGGAAGTTCCAGCCAGTGCGCCAGGTCAGGGCTCGCGACGTCTAAGAGCTGCGGGGAGGGAGTCGTGTGGGGGGACACGGTGGTTCGCCTTCCATCGGGGGCGGGCGCAGGCGGGAGACGCACAGCATCAGCAACCGGCCTGCCGGACTTGGGGAGTTCCGGCGACGGGCCTAGATCGCTCACACAAGTAACTATGCCCATAGCTCAGTTCAAGCTGCAACCGACTCCCTGATAATTTCAGAACGACGGTTTCTGTCTGGCGGCATCAGCAAGTCGCTGTCAGACTAAGGCCGGTGACAGTCCCTCAGGAGGTTGGGCGTGAGCGAGGCTCGTTCGGGCACCGGCGCCGGTGCACCCACTGTTCTCCGCATGATCCTCGGCCGACGGCTGCAGGACCGGCGGCAGGGTGCGGGCGTGTCCCTGGAGAGCGCCGCCAAGGCCCTGCGGGTGACCTCCCTGACCATCCGCCGGCTGGAGAAGGCCGAGGTCGGCCTCAAACCGCTCTACGTCGAGAAGCTGCTGGAGACCTACGGCGCCGACCGCCAGGAGATCGAGGAGTTCGTCGCCCTCGCCGAACGGGCCAACGAGCCCGGCTGGTGGCACGCCTACCGCGATGTGCTGCCCGGCTGGTTCACCGCGTACGTGAGCCTGGAGACCGGCGCCAGGACCCTGCGCACCTATGAGCCGCACTACGTCACGGGACTCCTCCAGACGTACGACTACGCGCGGGGCGTGCTGAGCGGCGGCTTCCCGAACGACAACGACGAGGATCTCGAACGGCGGGTGCAGTTACGTCTGCGCCGGCAGAGTCTGCTGGAGAGGCCGGACGCGCCCACGCTGTGGGCGGTGCTGGAAGAAGCCGTGCTCCACCGGGTGGTGGGCGGTCCCGCGGTCATGCGGGACCAGATAGACCGGCTCCTCGAGGTTTCGGAACTGGACCACGTCAGTGTCGACATCGTCCCGTTCTCGGCGGGTGCCCACGTCGGGGCGTGCGCACCCTTCACCTATTTCCGGTTCAGGGAACCGGAGCTGCCCGACGTCGTCTACAGCGAGATCCTCTCCGCCTCCATGTACCTGGACCAGCGATCCGATGTCGTGGCCCATCTGGAAGCGCACAACAGGATGTCGCTGCTGACCTCCTCCGCGGACAGCAAGGCGCTCTTGAACCGCATGCGCAAGGAGTACTCATGACCACCACCGACGACAAGGTCTACAACGGGATGCCCGCGTCGAACCTCGGCGAGCAGGGCTGGGAGTGCCCCTGGAGCGGTCCCAACGGGGGTCAGTGCGTGGAGACGAAGCAACTGGCCGACGGGCGCGTCGCGTTGCGCCAGTCGACCGATCCCGCCGGACCCGCGCTGATCTACACGCCCCAGGAGATGGCCGCGTTCGTCGACGGGGTCAAGCGGGGCCTGGCCGACCATCTGATGGCCGGCTGAACCAGAGCACGGGCGTGGGGACTTGAAGCCGACTCGGCTGCGACCTGCCCGAGACGCCGACGTACACCTATTGAGAGGGAGAGCATGACCAACGCCCACGCCGCGCGGGACATCGACACCAGCAGGCCGCACTCCGCCCGCATGTACGACTACTACCTGGGCGGCAAGGACCACTTCGAGGTCGACAAGCAGGCCGCCGAGGCGGTCTCGAACATCTTCACCGGTGTCTTCGTCGCCGCCCGGGAGAACCGCGCGTTCATGCACCGCGCGACCCGTGTCCTCGCCCAGGAGCACGGCATCCGCCAGTGGCTCGACATCGGCACGGGCATCCCCACCGAGCCGAATCTGCACCAGGTCGCCCAGTCCGTGGTGCCCGAGGCCCGGGTGGTCTACGCCGACAACGACCCCCTGGTCCTGAAGTACGCCGAGCGCCTGATGCGCAGCACCAAGCAGGGCCGCACCGCGTACGTCCAGGCGGACGTCAACGACCCCGAGACACTCCTCAACTCCCCCGAAGTCGCCGAGGTACTCGACTTCGACCAGCCGATCGCGCTGTCCCTGAACGCGCTGCTGCACTTCGTCACCGACGAGCAGGACCCGTACGGGATCGTGGACCGACTGCTGTCGGTCCTGCCGTCGGGCAGCGCCCTGGCGATCAGCCATGTCACCGCGGACTTCGACCCCGAGCCCTGGGCGAAGGTCGTCGCGATCTACGAGGAGGGCGGGACGTCGGTGAAGGTTCGTACCCGGGACGAGGTCGCGCGTTTCTTCACCGGGCTCGATCTGCTCGACCCGGGCCTCGCCGTCGGCCACCGCTGGCGCCCCGACCCGGTGAGCGAGGACCGTGACGAGGCGGACGCGCCCACGGACGCCAAGGTCAGCCTGTGGACCGGGGTGGGCATCAAGCGGTAGCCCCGCCATGGGGAGCGGGCCACGTTACGTGCGGGCCCAACGGCGTTACGTGCGGGAAACCTTGACGAGGGCGGTGCCGGATGCCACGATTCCGGCGCCGCCATGTTTGCGTAAACATTCGGATGGAGCAGCGTGTTTACGCAAACATCCTCGCGCGGCCGGTGACGGAGAGAGGGAGGAGGCCACCGGCGAGCAGCGCCCACCACGCCTGCACTCCCCCAACTCCACCGAGCCCACCGGGATTTGGGACGACGAGCCGATGTCATCCGTCCCGCCCGGTATCTGTTCCGACGGCCGCTCAGCCGCGCGCAGGCCTCGCCATGCGCCGAGTCGCCATTCCTGAAAGGGCAAGTCGATGCGCACCATCCCCGCCAGAACCCGTCTGCGGGCCACCTTCGTGGCCGTCGCGATCGCCGCGGTCACCGGCACCACGCTGGCCGGCAGCCCCGCCTCCGCCACGCCGAGCACGAACACGTCCCAGTTCAAGGGCGTCAACTGGGCCGACCCGCGCGACAATTACGCCGACGACCCGGTCGTCCTGTCCGGACTGTCGCTCACCGACACCTACGCCCAGACGTACGCCAAGGCGACCCGCGTCATCGCGGCGTTCCGCGCCAACCTCGGCGCCAACACGGTGCGGCTGCCCATCAACCCGTACACGGTGAACGGCAGTTACTGGAAGTCGTACCGCGGTGTCATCGACGCGGCGACGGCGCAGGGCTTCAAGGTCATCGTCTCCTACTGGGAGGGGACGGGCGCCAACAAGGACGGCTTCATCGACGACCCGGCCACGTACTGGCCCATGTGGGACACCGTGGTGAAGGCGTACCGGCACAACGAGCGCGTCTACTTCGAGCCGATGAACGAGCCGCACGGCTACACCGACGCCGAGTGGGCCGACCTCGCCGCCAAGTGGCTGGACACCTACCGCTCGGTGCCGCGCAACCGGGTCTTCGTCAGCGGCGCCGGCTACAACGACCACGTCACCACGGTCTGTGCCGACCCGCGCCTGAAGGGCACTTACCTCTCCCTCCACCACTACGGCTTCTGGAAGGACTACGCCACCTACGACCAGTGGGTGAGCGACCTCAAGGTACGTCTCGGCGACTGCGCGAACCGCACCGTGGCCGACGAGTTCGGCGCCCCGATGACCACGGGCCTGAACTACAACGTGCCGACGCCCGCCGACAATTCGGTCAACTTCATCCAGGCCGACACCGACACCTTCCGCAAGCTCGGCATGGGGTCCGTGTACTGGCCGGGGCTGCGCACCGACGACACGTACTCGATCCAGAAGCTCATCGGCGACGCGGCCCGCCCCTGGCTGGTCACCACCAACCAGTCCGGCGCCGACCGCCTGGCCTGGGCCTGGGGACGCGGCAAGCCCGTGAAGTCCTGAACCGACGGCCTGATCCGATGCCCTGATCCGTGCCCGCATCCCAACGGGGCACGGATCAGGGCGCGTTCGGCATGCACTCAGGGTCAGGCGTCTCCCGCCCTGACGCCCGCGACCTGACGCATTTCCGAGATTCTGCCGTCGGTGAGGGTGAAGACGGCCATCACCCGGAGTTCCCGCCTGCCGTCCGCCGCACCTTCGCGGTCTCGTCCGTGGATCAGGATGTCGTACTCGACGACGACGTCGTCCCCCGACTCCAGGTACGTGTAGTACGGCTCGCGGATCTCGACCTCCGCGTACTGCTCGGGATAGATCCCGAAGTGCTTCCGCAGCTCGTCGATTCCGGCGGCCCTGACCTGACCACCGGTGACGATGCGTGCGTCGTCCGCCCAGAACCGGTGAATGTCGTCGAGGGTGCCGTGGTTCTCGGCGTCGCACAGGCCGGATATCCACGTGTACATACCGTGGAAGAAATCCCGATGACGCACAGTCGCATTCATGGCCGGGAACGGTCCTTTCACATCCCACAACTCCTTGGTCATCGACCAAGACCGGATCGAGACCGTAGCGCGCCACTTGGTCACTGCACAAGGGGATCCATCGCGGCGCCTCGAAGGGATCCGGCCGGGAGTGGGCGGAGGCCGCGCTCGAGCGTGGCGACCGGGTCGCCGCGACCAGCCCTTCCGCGGCCGCCTTCGACGACCTGGTCGACAAATACGGCGATGCGGTCCTGCCGCTCCGACTCGACGTCGCCGACCGCGCGGCCTCATTCGAGGCCGTACAGACGGCAGTTGAGAGGTTCGGCGGCCTTGGCGTCGTCGCCAACAACGCGGGTTACGGCCTCTTCGGCATGACCGAGGAAGTGACCGAGCAGCAGGCCCGCGAACAGATCGACGTCAATCCGTTCGGCGCGCTGTGGGTCACCCAGGCGGTACTCCCCCACCTGCGCGCCCGCGGGTCCGGCCACATCATCCAGGTGTCCTCCATCGGCGGCGTCACCTCACTGCCCGGACTCGGCCTCTGCCACGCGTCCAAGTTCGCCCTGGAGGGCTTCAGCGCGAGCCTCGCCGCCGAGGTGAAGGGCTTCGGCATCCACGTCACCCTGATCGAGCCGGCCGGGCACGACACCGGCTGAGCGGGACCCTCCGCGGTCCAAGCCGAACGCCTTCCGGCCTACGACGACTTCCGCGGCGCCATGACGGGCATCTCCGCCCGACGCGGCGACCCGACGGCGACACTCACGGCGATCCTCACCGTCGTCGACGCGGAACAGCCCCCCTCCGGATCTTCTTCGGCCGGGGCCCGCTGGAACTTATCACCAAGGAGTACCGGGCCCGGCTCGACGAGTGGCGGGAGTGGGACGAGGTGTCCACCGCCGCGTTCGGTTCGTAGGGCCCGACGGCCCGCCCTCGATCACAGCGCGGCGAGCGCTACGACGCCCCTCAACTCCCGGCGTGCGGCCGAGGTTTGGTGGTCGGGGCGGAGCTCAGGATCTGGTCGATCCCGAAGTCGAAGCGCTCGCCGTAGTCGATCGAGAGGTAGTCCTCGAGCACCGAGTGGAGGCCGGGGAAACGCCGGGCGTCCACCGATTCCCGCGCGCGGTCGTGGAACGCGGCTGATGTGCGGGGGCAGCCTTCGAAAAGGATCGTCACCACCCGCTCGGAAAAGGCCAGCGTGTTCGGTTCGACAGGAAAGGTACCGGCGACGAGCAGGGCGCCGTCACGGTGTCCGAGCATGGCCTGCCGCAAACGCCGGAGCAGTTCGGCCACTTGCTCGCGCCGGCCGCCGTGCGGGTTGCCCAGGTCGACCTCGCCCATGATGGATTCCGCCATCAGGCCGAGCAGTCGTTCCTTGGTCCGGATGTGCCACATGACCGTGTTCATCCGGACATCGAGTTCGGCCGCGATCGCCCGAGCGGAGAGTTTGGCGATGCCGTCCCGTTGCAGCACCTCGAACGCCGCCGACGGAAGCGACCACTCACAGGGTCGCGACCACCTCGATCTCGACGATATACCCCTCCGCGAACAGGGTCTCCACACCCGCGCACGTACTGGCGGGCGGCGTCTCTCCCGCTCCCCGGCAGCCGGCGATGAGCGCGATCAACTCCGCCGAGTTGTCGGTGTCGTACCCGACGAGATGGATCGTCTCCTTGATGATTTTGCCACGGCTCGAACCGCCGGCGGCAAGGACCGCGTCGATGTTCTCGTAGGCCTTGGTGAATTGGGCCGCCAGATCGCCTCGCCCGACGAGTTGCCCTTTCTCGTCCCACGCGACCTGCCCGGACGCATAGATGAGCCGGAGGTCGGGAACGGCCAGACCGTGGGAGATCATGCCGGTGAGGGGCGGGAGTTCAGCGGGATTCAACGCAACGGGTGACGGCATCGTGAGTCTTCCTTCTTCCTGGAATCAACGATGCGCACCCCGCACGTTCACACAGAACTCAGCGCGAGTCCGCCGCATTGCGACGTGACGCCGGAATGGGGTGCCGCATCGGAACGGTTGCCGCTGTCGACGCGATCAGCACGGTCACGACGGCATCGTCCTTGTTGGTGAGACGATGCTCCTTCGACGAGTCGAAATGCACCGAGTCACCGGTGTCGAGCTGAAGCGACACACCCGAGATGTCGAGAGTGATCGCCCCTGACAGCACATGCAGCCATTCCTCGCCGACATGCCGGGCGGTCTTGGTGTTCTTGCCGGCCGTCAATTCGACCCGGATGACGGACATGGTCTCCCGAGGCCCGCTCAGTACGGTGTAGCGCCCGTCCTGCCCGTCGCGCGTCATCGCCGCGTCGGCGCGCACCAGATGGAAGTCGCCCTGATCGGGTTCCTGCACCAACTCGCTGATGGATACGCCGTAGACGCGGGCGATCTGCAGCAGGCTGCCGATGGACGGCTTGCGTACACCCTTCTCGAGGCGCGAGAGATGCGCCGAGGAAATGCCGGTCTGTTCGGCCAGTGTCGTCAGGGTGATACCTCGCTCACCTCGCATGTCCTTGAGGCGTTGGGCAACCCAGAGATCAGTGTCCTCGATCGGCATTCCCGCACAATAACATGCCTCTGAGGCAATAGACCGGGCCTCTCGGGTACATCGGACGGCCTCCGAACTTCCTTGTCCGTACGGGGTCGGCTAGACGAGTTTCAGCAGTTCCCGCTCAAGTGTCTGCGGGTTCGTCAGCAGGCCGACATGGGTGACTTCGGACAGTGCGACGACCCGGAATCCCCGTTTCTCCGCCGAGGCGGCAATGTCGGTGAAGAGGGCCTGATCGGCGCAGTAGATGTAGGTGACCGCCCGTTCGGCGAGCACGTCCTCACTGCCCGGACCGAGCGGCTCCTCGTGGGTGAACCGCGGCATCGGTGTCAGCCGGCCCGACAGCCACGCCACCCCGTCGTCGTCCGCGCCGAGCATCGCGGGGTCGAGCGGTGCCACCTCCCACTCGGCGGGCCCCGGCGACTCGGCGAACGCCGGCTCCAGCCACGGCAGCATCGTGAACGCCGACTCGCCGGTCACGGGGGCGAACGCGTCCGCGTACACCACCTGGCCGACCCGCTCGGGGGCGAGCGCGGCGGCTCCCGTGATCACCATCCCGCCGTAGCTGTGCCCGACGAGGATCGCGTCCTCCACCCGCTCGAACTCCAGGAGTTCGGCGACCTCCCGCGCGTGGAGGCTCAACCCGACCTCCGGCGAGGAGAGTTGGCGCCGCTCGGCGAGGCCTTCACCATGCATCGGAAAGGACGTCCCGATGTCCATCACCACCGGCAGCGATGACATCGACTTCGACGACGCCGAGGAACTGGACATTCCTCGGCTGGCGGAGAGCCGCGAGACCATCGAGGCCGAACGCGCCCATCGCAAGCGGCAGTTGGCGGCGGCGTTCCGGATCTTCGCCCGCTACGGGTTCGACGAGGGCATCGCCGGACACATCACCGCGCGGGACCCCGAGTTCCCCGACAGGTTCTGGGTCAACCCGTACGCGGTGCCCTTCTCCAAGATCCGCGTCAGCGACATGCTGCTCATCGACGAGGAGGGCCGCGCCGTCGAGGGCGAACGCCGGACCAACAAGGCGGCCTTCTGGATCCACTCCTCCATCCACCAGGCCCGTCCGGACGTCGTGGCGGTGGCACACGCCCACACCATCCACGGCAGGGCGTTCGCGTCACTGGACAAGCCGCTCGACCCGATCGTCCAGGAGTCCTGCGCCTTCCACGACGACCATGTCGTGTTCGACGAGTACAAGGGCCTGGTGCTGGAGCGCACCGAAGGCGAGCGGATCGCCAACCGGCTCGGCGACCGACGGGCGGCCATTCTCCGCCACCACGGCCTGCTGACGGTCGGACGGTCCGTCGAGGAGGCCGCGTGGTGGTTCATCACCATGGACCGCGCGTGCCAGATGCAGCTCCTCGCCGACGCCGCGGGCACACCGCGCATCATGACCGAGGAGGAAGTCAACCTGGCGCACCGGCAGTTCAGCAACGCCAACATGGCACGGCACAACTTCAATCTCCTGGCCGACCTGGTGGTGGAGGAGGAACCCGACGTCCTGGGCTGAGACCCCGAGGTGACCACGCATCCGGCACGTAGTGCTTTCCGTCACCCCGGCGCTCCTCCGGAGGCAGGTTCCGCCGCGGCGTCTCGACCGGTCCTACGACGAGACCACGCGCCCGCCGCCAACCGGCCCGGGCCCGCGGGTGGTAACGCCGCTCGAACGGCACCAGGTGCCAGCCGAGCGCGACGGCACGTCCCACCAGCCACAGCCCGACCGCGCTCCGACGCGACCAGCGGTATCCCAACTTGGCGCGCACCGCGGGCGGATACATCCCGACGGTGAGCCAGACGAAGGGCCGGGTCAGCGGACCGCGGACCACCCGCCACACCACGTCCGGCAGCCACTTCAGAAAAGGCGGCTTGCCGATACGGCGGATGTCCAGCACGGCGCGTGCCGCCCGGTTGTCCTCCAGGACGTCGGCGCACATCCGCTCGAAGTACGCGGTGAATCCCGCCCAGTCGGCCGGAACGGACCGGTCGCTCACCCCGTACAGCCGGTACCACTGAAGACCCTCGGCGTAGAAGCGCTCCTTCTCCTCCTCCGTCAGCGCCCGCCCGAAGTACTCGCACATCAGCACCGGGACCATGATGAAGGTCGCGTGCGCCCAGAAGAAGGTGCCCGGGTCCAGGGCGTGGTAGCGCCGGCCCTGGCGGTCGGTGCCCTTGATGTCGACGTGGTAGTCGCGCACGGCACGGGCGGTGCGGGCCGCGTCCGGGCCGTCGTAGATCACTCCGGCGATCGGGTAGAGGGAGCGCAGCAGCCGTTCCCAGCGCTCCTCGAAGAAGTGGGAGTGTTCCTCGACCCCGGCGCCGAGGGCGGGATGCATGTTCTGCATCGACCCGGCCCAGAGGCTGATCAGCATGCCCCGCCAGTCACTGAAGTACCGCCAGACCAATGACGACGGACCGAGCGGCTCGGGCGCCGACGGATCGGCGGGTGTGGTCACGGACCGCTCCTGACTGCCGGGGTGTCCTCCTAGTGATACCCGGAGCAGGGCGCGGCACCCGTCTCGCGCCCGCCGGTGCGAAACCCAATATCTACGTCGGCGACATGAGAAATGAAATTAACGACCGCACACGGCCGATCGCGCCGTGCTACTATTGATCTCAGTTGCAGTTGTGGTTGCCAAACCCTTCAGATGCCCACACCGGCCCCCAGGGACGGTGGAGCATTTTTTTGTGTGTCCGGTTTCTTTCCGGCGGGGTGATCATCACGGCGACACGGAGTCCGCACGCTGCGGGCTCCGCTGACCGCCCCGAAGGAGAACAAAATGGCCAGTGGCACCGTGAAGTGGTTCAACGCGGAAAAGGGTTTCGGCTTCATCGAGCAGGACGGTGGCGGCGCTGACGTCTTCGCCCACTACTCGAACATCGCCGCCCAGGGCTTCCGCGAGCTGCAGGAGGGTCAGAAGGTGACCTTCGACATCGCGCAGGGCCAGAAGGGCCCGACGGCCGAGAACATCGTTCCTGCGTAACGACGACGTTTACTTCGCAGCTGGGGCCCGCACCTTGGGGTGCGGGCCCCAGCTCGCTGCATTTTCCAAGCTCTCGGCGATATTCCGCCGAAGCCACCGGCTCGTTCTTGCGATTCTCTGCGCCGTTCATTCACCGCGGGAATTCCTTGATACGTGCCATATCAAGGAAGGTTCCACATTTTGAACCGCGCACGTACGAATGACCGTTTCTCGCGAAAGCGCAATGGAAATCCGGAATCCGGAAAGAGCGGCGGCGGCTACCGCTCGGCGGCTCCGTCCGGCAACCGCTCCAGCGCTCCGCGCCGCTCCAAGGGCGGCGGCGGCCGACCGGTCGCCCTGCAGGGCGAGTTCGCGCTGCCGAAGACGGTCACCCCCGGCCTTCCCGCCGTGGAGTCGTTCGCCGAACTCGACATGCCCGCAAAGCTGTTGGCCGCGCTCGGCCACGAGGGCGTGACCGTCCCGTTCCCGATCCAGGCGACGACACTCCCCAACTCCCTCGCCGGCCGTGACGTACTCGGTCGCGGTCGCACCGGCTCCGGCAAGACCCTGGCCTTCGGCCTTGCGATGCTGGCCCGTACGGCGGGCCGTCGCGCCGAGCCGCGTCAGCCGCTCGCCCTCGTCCTCGTCCCCACCCGCGAACTGGCCCAGCAGGTCACCGACGCGCTCACCCCGTATGCCCGCGCCGTCAGCGTGCGCATGACCACGGTGGTCGGCGGAATGTCGATCGGCCGCCAGGCCGGCGCCCTGCGCGGCGGCGCGGAGGTCGTGGTCGCGACGCCGGGACGGCTCAAGGACCTCATCGAGCGCGGCGACTGCCGGCTGGACAGCGTCTCCATCACCGTCCTCGACGAGGCCGACCAGATGGCCGACATGGGCTTCATGCCGCAGGTCACCGCGCTGCTCGACCAGGTGCAGACGGGCGGCCAGCGGATGCTGTTCTCCGCCACCCTGGACCGCAACGTGGACCTGTTGGTCCGCCGCTACCTGACCGACCCCGTCGTCCACTCCGTCGACCCCTCCGCGGGCGCGGTCACGACGATGGAGCACCACGTCCTGCACGTGCACGGCACGGACAAGCAGCGCGCGACCACCGAGATCGCGGCGCGCGACGGCCGGGTCATCATGTTCCTGGACACCAAGCACGCGGTGGACCGACTGGTGAAGCACCTGCTGAGCAACGGCGTCCGCGCGGCCGGTCTGCACGGCGGCAAGTCCCAGCCGCAGCGCACCCGCACGCTCGCCCAGTTCAAGGACGGGCATGTGACGGCGCTGGTGGCGACCAACGTCGCGGCGCGCGGCATCCACGTCGACAACCTCGACCTGGTCGTCAACGTCGACCCGCCCACCGACCCCAAGGACTATCTGCACCGCGGCGGCCGTACGGCCCGTGCGGGCGAGTCCGGCAGTGTCGTGACCCTGGTCACCCCCGACCAGCGCCGTGACTTCACCCGGCTGATGACCATGGCCGGCGTCACGGCCGAGGTCACCTCGGTGCGGTCGGGCGAGGAGGAGCTGACCCGGATCACGGGTGCCCAGGCTCCGTCCGGCGTCCCGGTCGTCATCCAGGCTCCGGTGGTGGAGCGCGAGCGCACCCGCCGTAGCCCGTCCTCCTCGTCGTCGCGCGGCCGTCGTGGCCGTCCGGCCGGCGAGGGCGGCCGGTCGTCCGCCGGTGGTGCGGCGCGACGCGGCGGCAGTGGCAGCGGTAGCGGCAGCCGGGGGCAGCGACGGTCGTCCTTCGGTCCTGCGGCCTGAGGACCAACTCGGCGCCTTCGGGCGCCCGTTCCGCCCCCGATCCTCCTTCTCTCTGTGAGGCAACATGCGCTGTGTCATCGCCCGGTATCCCTTCGACCTCACCAAGATGGGAGTCCTGGAGACGATGAAGGGCATCAAGCCCGAGCTGATCACGGGTGAGTCCGTGACCATCGGGCGGCGCCGCTACCCCGTCAAGCAGGTGGGGCAGGTCATCACCCGGCAGGACCCCCGTGACTTCAACAGCGGCGAGGTCATCCGGGCCATGACGCGGCTCGGCTTCACCTGCCACGGGCTGCCCGAGGTCGTGCCCGTGCACGTCCTCACCCCGCTGGAGAACGCGTCCGCGCTGCTGGGCAGCGGCGCGACCCAGGACGTGTCGGAGACCGTCTAGAAGCGACACCAGTACAGCCGGAAGGGGCCCTGCCGACGCGCGTCGGCAGGGCCCCTTCCGTCGTTCCCCGGGCCGGGCGGCACCCCTCTTGAACGGGCTGATGAACAGCGGGTTAGCATATGAGCGCCGTCTAGCTCGAAAGAGAAACCTGTGCCTGTCAACGAGGACTCGTTCACCAACTGGAAGACCCGCGAGGAGATCGCGGAGTCGATGATCCCGATGATCGGGAAGCTGCACCGCGAGCGGGACGTCACGGTCCTGCTGCACAGCCGCTCACTGGTCAACAAGTCGGTGGTCAGCATCCTCAAGACCCACCGGTTCGCCCGCCAGATCGACGGCGAGGAACTCTCCGTCACCGAGACCCTCCCCTACCTGCGGACGCTCACCACGCTCGACCTGGGCCCCTCCCAGATCGACATCGGCATGCTCGCCGCGACCCACCGGAGCGACGAACGCGGCCTGTCCGTCGAGGAGTTCACCGCCGAGGCCGTCGCCGGCGCCACGGGCGCGAACAAGATCGAGTGCCGCGAGGGACGCGACGTCGTCCTCTACGGCTTCGGCCGCATCGGCCGCCTGGTCGCCCGCCTCCTCATCGAGAAGGCCGGCTCGGGCAACGGACTGCGGCTGCGCGCCGTCGTCGTACGGCAGGGCGGCGGGCGGCCCGTCGAGGATCTCGTGAAGCGCGCCTCGCTGCTGCGCCGCGACTCGATCCACGGCCCCTTCCAGGGCACGATCACCGTCGACGAGGCGAGCAACACGATCGTCGCCAACGGCAACGAGATCAAGGTGATCTACGCCGGGGACCCCTGCGAAGTCGACTACACGGCGTACGGCATCAAGGACGCCATCCTCATCGACAACACGGGCAAATGGCGTGACCGGGAAGGACTTTCGCAGCATCTGCGGCCCGGGATCGACAAGGTCGTACTGACCGCGCCCGGCAAGGGCGACGTCCCCAACATCGTGCACGGCGTCAACCACGACACGATCAAGCCGGAAGAGCAGATCCTGTCCTGCGCGTCCTGCACCACCAACGCGATCGTGCCGCCGCTGAAGGCGATGGCCGACGAGTACGGTGTGCTGCGCGGCCATGTGGAGACCGTCCACTCGTTCACCAACGACCAGAACCTGCTGGACAATTACCACAAGGCCGACCGTCGCGGCCGGTCCGCACCGCTGAACATGGTGATCACCGAGACCGGTGCCGCCTCCGCCGTCGCCAAGGCGCTGCCCGACCTGAAGGCGCCGATCACCGGCAGCTCGATCCGGGTCCCGGTGCCGGACGTGTCGATCGCGATCCTCAGCCTGCGACTGGGCCGCGAGACCACCCGCGCCGAGGTCCTCGACCACCTCCGCGAGGTCTCGCTGACGTCCCCGCTGAAACGGCAGATCGACTTCACCACCGCCCCCGACGCCGTGTCGAGCGACTTCATGGGCTCACGGCACGCCTCGATCATCGACGCGGGCGCCACCAAGGTCGACGGCGACAACGCGATCCTCTACCTCTGGTACGACAACGAGTTCGGCTACTCCTGCCAGGTCGTCCGGGTCGTCCAGCACGTCTCCGGGGTCGAGTACCCGACCTACCCCTCACCGGCTGTCTGAGGCCTTCTGCCCCGGCGCGCCGAACGTGTGACGGCCCGGCCACCCCCAAGTGAGGGCGGCCGGGCCGTCGTCGTCACAGACGTGCACCCAGGTGCGCTGTGTCAGCGTGTACTGCGCTTACCTCGGTACAGCACCACGAACCCGGCGACGAGCAGCAGCGCGCCGGCCACCGCGGGCCACAGATTCGCGCCGGTCTCCGCCAACCCGCCCTGCGCCTGCGGCTGGTTGGGGCCTACGGCCGCGTAGCTCTCCCCGCCCGAGGACGAGTCGGGCGGCGTCGCCGCGGGGGTGCCGACCTGGCCGCCGGAGCCGTTGTCCGAACTCCCCTGCGTCTCCGTCGACTTGGACCCTTCGGTCTTCGTGTCGGCCTTGGGGACCGAGACGGCGGTCGTCAGGTCACCAGGGTCGGTGGTCTGCGTGTCGGTGGGCTCTGGGGCGTTGGCCCCGGTGTCCGGAGCGCTCGTCGCGGGATCCGCGGTGGGCTGGTCACCGTTGCCGCCGTTGTCGCCGTTCCCGGCGTTGCCGCCGTTCCCCTCGTTGCCGCCGTTCCCGGCCGGCTCGTCGGTCGCGGTGTCGGTGGGTGCCGCCGTAGCGGTGTCGGTCGCCGTCGGGGACGCGGACGGTTCACCCGAGCCGCCACCCGCGCCCTGGCCACCGCCGGAACCGTCACCCGAACCGCCGCCGGAGCCCGAACCGTCGCCCGAACCCGGGTCGTTGTCCGTGCCGGCGCCGCACTTCTCGCCGTTGTTGATGCAGTCGACCATGTCCTTCATCAGGCCCTCGTCGAAGACGTTGATGAAGTCGCCGTGGTCCGTGACGGGCTTGTGCTGCTGCTCGGGGAAGGAGTCCACCGCGAACAGCGGAGTCGTCTTGCCGCCGTCCTGGAGGCTCGGCGCGTCGACGTCGTAGACGATCCGCTGCACCAGTTGCGGGATGGCCTCGAAGCCGGCCGGGCAGGAGCCGTCGGCGGCCTCGAAGGCCACGTGGGTGCGGTGGTTGGCGCTGTCGATGTTGCGGCCGTCCCAGCAGCTCTGGAACTTGAAGGTGCGCACCACGTCACTGCCCGCCGGGCACAGCGGGTACTTGTCCTTGAGCTGCCGGTCCTCGAAACCGGTGCAGCTCCAGGAGGCGTTGGCGTTGGCCGGGCCGTTCACGAAGGCCTTGGCGTCGCCGGTGATGATGCGCAGCAGGCGCGGCATCGCGACGACCTTGCTCTGCGGGTTGCCGACGAACGTCAGCGTGGCCGCCTTGGCGGTCACGATCTGACCGGAGTTGCCCTCGGTGCCACCGCCGGGCTTGTCGGCGTCCTGCTCCTGCTTGCCGTTCTGCAGGCGCAACACGGGCCAGTAGTACGTGGACTTGTCGCCCGGGTTCTCACAGCTAGTGTCGGCATTGGCCAGGTCCTGGTCGCTGGCGAAGGCGTTGTTGGACTGGTTGCCGATGTAGTCGTGGAAGTGGTGGGCGCCGTTGGTGACGCCGGGAGCGACGATCACGTTGTCGGAGTTGAACAGGCCGTTCTCGTTCACCCCGCAGGCGGTGACGAACGTGCCGCGCGAGGCATTGGCCTGGTCCTGCGGAGTGTTCACGTTCGGCTGTACGGAGGTGATGTCCGCGTAGTCCGAGGCGACGGGCCCGTTGGTGGACTGTTGCTGGCCCTGGCCACCCTGGTCGCCGGTGCCGGCACTTGCACTGGGACTGGCGCTCTGGTCGTCGCCGTTGCCGTTCTGGTCGCCGTTCGTGGGGGCGATCAGCGTGCAGCCGGCGAGCGCGTCGAGTCCCTCCGGGCGGTCACCGACCCGTGCGATGGCGTCGCCGATCCGCCCGAGGGTCGCGGCCCGCTTCTCCTTCAACGGATTCATGATCGCGTTGTCGGCGAAGGACGCGTCCTGGCGTATGGACTCCTGCGAGTCCTTCAGTTTCTGGTAGGCCTCGGTTATCTGCTGGTCCAGAAGCGCGAGTTGGTTGTCGACCTCGGTCTTCGCCTCGTCCGGGACCGTCGTCAACTGGGTGCCCACGTCCGGGCAGTCGATCGTCGCGCCGTCCGACGCCGCGTCCGGGGAACCCTGTTGGGCCGTGTCACCGCCCCAACCGCCTTCGGACGCCGACGCGTAGACGTTCGCCGCCACCAGTCCTCCGCCGCCCAGCATCAGGGCGACTGCTGCCATCGTCGCGCGTCGTGCGCCTGTGGGGCGTCTGCGCGTGTTGCGTGCCAAGGAAGTTGCTCCTACACGTATCGGTCGGCCCGGATCGTCCCGGCATGGAAATCCCCCGACCCAATACGGAACCGGACCCCGGTGTGTTCAACCGTCCCGAAAATTCATAGCGACCTCATATGGATCACCCGGCCCGGCGGGCCCATGAACCCTCTCCGCACCAGGTGAAGTGTCTGAGAGAGGTAAAGGTCACAAAAACGTATCGGACATATCGCGCTTCAACCTTCACACGAGGCACACACGTTGGCTAAGTTGGCGCTCAGGCCGTACGACCTACTCCGGCGATCAGCGCCGGGCCGCGCGGCTTGCGCCGAGTCCGGCGTGTCGCTCGCGACAGCCGGAGCCGGGGACCCAACCGACTTGGGGTGAATCGACCCAACTGCCCTTCCGGGCTAGGGTCGTAGGGCAAACCTTCCGTGATCGCCGCCCGAACCCGACAGCTAACTCGGTAGGCGCGATACGGAAGGAGCACGTCTGCCATGCCGGCAGAACGAGGTACGCGCACCGGAGGCAGTGGCCCCACCGTGGAAGACCGACCCAGCCGTGACGAAGTCCAGCGGCGGATCAACTCCCTTTACGACAGGGCCGAGACGGCCACCGGAAATTACAACGCCACGCGTGCGATGTCCGGGAAACCGCGCAAGCGTGTCGAGTCCCGCCCCAGTGCGCCGCGTCCTTCCGACCCCGCCATCGACGCCGTCACCCGGCAGTTGTTCGACCGCGCCCGCGCTCAAGTGGGCCCGACCGTACCGGCGATCCTGCCGCCCGGCAGGACTCCCGCCCGTCCGGCCGAGTCCCGCCCCGAGCGGTCCGAGCGACGCCCCGAGCCCGAGGGCGCCGGCCGCGCACTCGAAGCGCAGCCCGGCCGCGCCGTCGCCGAACTGACCGCGGGGACCACCGCGGCACCGGAGCTCGCCGCCCCGCAACTCGCCGCCCCTATGGCGGAGTTGACGGCAGGACCGATCGCAGCGCTGCCTCCCGCCGCGCCGCAGACACCTCAGCCGCAGCAGACGGCTCAGGCCCAGATGCTTCAGATGCCTCAGGCGACCGTCCTCGACCTGCCGCCCGTGCCGGCCATCGAGGTGCCGCCCACTCCCGTAATGGCGGCACAGCAGTTCGCTCCCGCGGCCGCCCCGGCGCCGGTCTTCGACCCGCTCACCGCGAGCCTGGACCTGCTCCCGTACATCGCCGCACCGCGCACGGACCCCGCCCCGGCGGGCGCCACCTGGCCGCCCCCGGAGACGGCCTGGTCCGCCCCGGAGACCACCTGGTCCACCGGCCAGTTCCCCATGGTGACCGAGCAACAGCCCTGGTCGACCGGGCAGATACCCGTGGTGGCCGAGCAACCGGCCTGGTCCACCGGGCAGATACCCGTGGTGGCCGAGCAACCGGCCTGGTCCACCGGGCAGATACCCG
>NZ_JAENRY010000086.1 GCF_016612545.1 Streptomyces sp. MBT65
GCCTCACCCCGCCCGCCACCGCTGCTCCGCGCCCCCGCTCAACGGCACCAGCGAGACCCCGTCCCCGCCCTCCGGCGTCATCCCCGTCAGGATCGCGATCGCCGGGCGGATCACCCCGTCCGAGTCCACCGTGAATTTCAGGTTGTCGCCGTGACTCCCGTCCACCGAGTCGCACTCCCAGACGCCGACCCCCTTCTCCACCGACCCCCGGCTGTCCAGGCACAGGTCGGAGTCCGCGGACGACTGCACCACCCCGCGGGCCGCATCCACCCGCCACAGCTGGGTGTCGGACGAGGTGCAGGGCGCCGTGACCACATCCGTGCCCTCCGTCAGGTCGCCGTCCCGGATGTCCAGGCAGCGGTTCGTGGAGACGTTCACGATCCGGGCGTACGTGCCGTTCGGCGCGTGGGTGGCCGGGGAGGGGGAGGGGCTCGGCGAGTGGGTCGGCTTCGAACTCGGCGTCGGAGACGGTGACTTGGAGGGGGTCGTCGACGGTGTCACCGGGATCGTCGCCGTCACCGTCACCTCCGTCGGGGTCGACGGGACGACCGCCACCGTGCCCGCCGCCGCTCCCGGACGCGGCGTGGACCCACCCGGCCGCAGCACGAGGAACAGCAGCGGCACCAACGCCACCCCGAGCGCCGCCGAAGTCAGCACCAGCCGACGCGAGGGTGTCCAACCCGCCCGATTCCCAAGGGAATTGCTCCTCACCTCCTCGCGACCCCTCGTCGCGTACGACGTTCCCGCCCACGGCAGCAGGCCCTCCGCCAGCGTCGCCCGCGGAGCGTCCCGCAGCGCCGTCAGTTCCTCGTACGCGCCCGTGCAGTGGGCGCAGTGCGCCATGTGGGCGTGCAGATCGGCGCTGTCGCGGGGGTGGTCGGGGCGTACCGACTCCTCGATCAGGCGCCGGAAGTCACCGCAGCGCGGGTCGTCGGAGGCGGCCAGGCGGGACCTCAGGCAGGCCTGGGCCATGGCCTGGAGGGCCGGTTCGGTGCCGTGGACGACGTCCTCGGGGGTGAGGCCGAGGAAGGCGGCGGTCACGGCTTGTGGCTCCCGCTCGACGATGCCGTACCAGACCAGGCCCTGGGAGCGGGAGGGGAGCGAGAGGAACGCCGGGAGCATGGACGGGGCCGGGTCCGTCGTGTTCAGGAGCAGGAGGAGGCCCGAGTCCAGGCCGGTCGAGCGGTCGTCCCGGGACCAGGACGCGGCCACCCGCACGGTCAGCAGCAGGAGTTGGTGGCGCCAGGGGACTCCCGGGTCCACGCCGCGTGCCGTCTCGCGGGCCGCGAGGGTGAACGTCTGCGCCGCCAACTGGCGGGCCGCCGACTCGCTCGTGGTGCACAGGCGGGCGTAGGACAGGACGGACGGCTGGTGCCGGGTGCGGAGTTCCTGGAGGGCCGGGTAGAGCGTGGACGTGTCGGCGCGCAGCAGGTCCGTGAGCCGTGCGTCCGAAGCGTCGGCGGGGGTGTCGCCGTACTCGTCGGAGCGAACCATTCACCCGCCTCCTCGTGCCCGTCCTGACGTACCAGCCAGTTTGTCGGGTGACCATAGTGATGGAAGGAGACCGGTGGGGAAAGAGGTTTCTGTCGGTAACCCCGGTAGTGCCAAGGCCGGGAACGCCTGAGCGCGGCGCACACACGCGCGCCGCGCTCAGCACAGGCAGGGCGGACCGGGCATCAGGTACCCGGTACCGGGTCGGGGGACTACTCCTCGACCGTCAGGCCCTTCCGCAGCCGCACCAGAGTCCGCGACAGCAGCCGCGAGACATGCATCTGCGAGATGCCCAGCTCGTCGCCGATCTCCGACTGCGTCATGTTGGCGACGAAGCGCAGCGAGAGGATCTGCCGGTCCCGGAACGGGAGTTCGGCGATCAGCGGCTTCAACGACTCGACGTATTCGATGCCTTCGAGTCCGTGGTCCTCGTAGCCGATACGGTCCGCGAGCGCGCCCTCGGAGTCGTCCTCCTCGGGCTGGGCGTCAAGTGAGCTGGCGGTGTAGGCATTCGATGCCGCCATGCCCTCGACGACCTCGTCCCGGGAGAGCTTCAGGCGCTCCGCCAACTCGGCCACGGTGGGGGCGCGGTCGAGTTGCTGGGCCAGTTCGTCGCCGGCCTTGGCCAGGTCGAGCCGGAGTTCCTGCAGTCGGCGCGGGACGCGCACGGACCACGAGGTGTCGCGGAAGAAGCGCTTGATCTCACCGACGATGGTGGGCATCGCGAAGGTGGGGAACTCGACGCCGCGGCTGAGTTCGAAGCGGTCGATCGCCTTGATCAGGCCGATGGTGCCGACCTGGATGATGTCCTCCATCGGCTCGCTGCGCGAGCGGAAGCGGGAGGCGGCGAACTTGACCAGCGCGAGGTTCAGCTCGACGAGCGTGTTGCGGACGTACGAGTACTCGTACGTCCCTTCCTCGAGCGACTCCAGCCGCGCGAAGAGGGTCTTCGAGAGGGCGCGCGCGTCGACGGCGCCGATCTCGTCGTACGGGGGGATCTCGGGGAGCCCCTCGATGGGATTGGGATCCAGTTGTGCCGGTGGGGGTGTCGACGTCGTTGCCGGGGTAGGCGATGCGTCGAGCCGGGGTGACATGGCGTCCTCCATCGTTCTCGGCATATGGCTGCCGAAGCCGGTGCGTGCACTGCGGAGTGCGGCGCCTCCAAAGCCGGTCGTGTCGGTCATATCGGTTGTATTCGGTCGTTTCGAATGTCCAAATACTTGTCTCTCCTAGCCCTACCCGCTTTCCGGAGCCCGCCGCAAGTGCGTTGTGTACCCATATGTCCATTTGTGGGCGGTTGTTCGGGTGTCGGAGAGTGTGAGGAAGGCGTAGTGTTCCAGCGCGAACGTCAACAGCCACGACCTCGGGAGAGAGAGACGGCATGGACCGCGGGACGGTCGGCAGCGCACAGTCTGGCCGGCTTCTGGTCGAGGTGCGGAAAGAGGGCCTCAGCGCAGTCGTGACACCGGCGGGTGAGTTGGATCACCACACCGCCGATCTGTTGCGGGAACCGCTGGAGGACCTGCTCGCCCATGGGTACGCACGGCTCGTCGTGGACTGCTCACGGCTGGAGTTCTGCGACTCCACGGGCCTGAACGTACTGCTCGGCGCGCGCCTGAAGGCGGAAGCCGCGGACGGCGGGGTGCACCTCGCGGGGATGAAGCCCGCGGTGGCGCGCGTGTTCGAGATCACCGGGGCGGATGCGGTCTTCACCGTCCACGACACCCTTGAGGCCGCTCTCGCCGACGAATAGGGGTGTTTTGCCGGTTCGCCAGGGCAGGAGAACTTCTGAACCCGTCGGGAACCGGAGCGACGAAAATGCACCTGCTGCACGTACTGACCCTTGAACACGTACGGACCCTTGAACACGTACCGACTCTTGACTCGTGAACCGGTGAATCGGTGAGGTGAAGCGCTGATGAGCACCACCCGGCCCTACCCGCCGGGCGACCGCCCGGAGCCCGGTGGCGATTCCGCGCCGCCCGCCGGGGAGGACGCCGCGCCCGCCACGGGCCGCGACACCCGCAGACTCAGTTTCGCGGGTGAGAGCGGCGTCGTACCGCTGGCCCGCGACTTCGCCCGCCAGGCCCTGTACGCCTGGGGCTGGCTGCCCGCCGAGGGTGCCGACCGGCGCGCCGCCGCCGAGGACGTGCTCCTCGTCGTCTCCGAACTGGTCACCAACGCCTGTCTGCACGCCGAGGGCCCGGACGAGATGTGGATCACCTGCGACAAGAAGGTGATCCGGGTCGAGGTCTCCGACCGCGGCACGGGCCAGCCCGCCCCCCGGACCCCGCACCGCGCGGGCCGCCCCGGCGGCCACGGCATGTTCATCGTGCAGCGACTGTGCCTGGACTGGGGAGTCGTCCGCACTCCGGGGGTCACCGGCAAGACGGTATGGGCGGAGCTGGGCGCCCCCGCCTAGGGTTACCCCCGGTCACCCCCTCCACTCGGCACTCCCTCCGTGCACGCCGGATCGTCACAACTCCGGCGTGCGCCTTGTCTTCCCTCCTCACGACCCCGGGCGTACCTTGACGGCCGATCTGATGTGCCGTCAGGAATGAGGGGACCGTGTCGTACCAGAAACGAACCGCAGCGCTCGCGTCTGTCGCGGCCCTGGCCGGCTCGGCGGTATTCATGGCCGCTCCCGCAGCCCGGGCCGACGTGGTCGACGTCAACTACAAGTGCGAGACGCCCATCGGCGTCAAGACCGCCGTCTCGCCGATCGACATCAAGGGCGTGAAGAGCGGCAGCGGCTACCAGCTCACCATGTCCTGGCAGAAGGGCGTCTCCTCCAGCCCCGTCGAACTCGGCAAGGGCGCGATGAGCCCGAGCGCCACCATCAAGCTGGGCGGCGCGGACAGCGGCACGGTCTCGGTGTCCGGCCCCGCCAACGCGGCCGCGATACCCGCCAACACCCCCATCAAGATCAACGACTTGACGGGTACGTACACCCCGAAGGCGAGCGGCAAGGTCACGTTCACGGCGGCCGTCCTCACCATCAAGGCACTCGGTACGACGACGACGTGCACCCCCACCAACAGCCCCGGCCCGTCCCTCACGTTGGACGTCACGGCGGCGGGCGGGTCGTCCGGCTCCTCGGGTTCCACCGGCTCCTCGGGTTCCACGGGCTCCTCGGGCACCGGTACGGACTCCGGCGGCACCCTCCCGAAGACCGGTCCCGACGACTCGGTCGTCGCCCTCGGCACGCTCGGCGGCACGGTGCTGCTCGCGGGCGCGGCGGGCACCCTGTGGCTGACCCGGCGCAACCAGACGGCCCGCGCCCGCCGCTGACCGCCCCCCTGCGAGAGCCCGCTGCGCGCTTGCCGCGGTGGCCGAACGTCCGCGTACGGAAGTCGAGTTGAGTTGACGGGATGACGGGAGCGGTGACGTGAGCGGCAAGGTGCGGATCCCGGCGCTGGTGGCGCTGCTCGCGCTGTTTCTGCTGCCGTGGACGGGGACGATGTCCGCCTCCGCCGCGGGCGGGCCCGCCGTGAAACTCTCGAAGTCGCAGGCGGGGGCGGGCGGTTCGATCACCGTCTCCGGGAGCGGCTGGCGGGCGGACGCGCTGCTGACGGTGCTGATCTGCGGGCAGGCGACGCCCGCGCGCGGGGTGATCGGCGGGACCAACTCCTGTGCGAACGCGGACGGCAGGGCCGTCACGACGGACGCCAAGGGGGTCTTCAGCAAGAAGCTGCCGGTGTCCGAACCGCCGGTGCCGTGCCCGTGCGTGGTGCATGTGGCGACGGTGACGGGGGCGAGCGCGTCGGCGGACGCGGTCTTCCAGGTCGCGGGCCACGCGATCGAACCACTCCCCGCCGAACCCTCGACCGGCCGCCTCTCGGTCCTGTCCGACACTCGACTGGACGGTTCCAGCGGGCTGTTGACCTGGTTCGGGGCGCCACCGACCCGCACGCTCGTCCTCACCGTCGGCAATGCGGGCTCCGCCGCCGTCAAGAACCCCGTGTTCCAAGTCGGCACCGCCCACGGGGTGTTCGCACCGCAGTGGGACGACCAGCAGTTCAACGGCACGATCGCGCCCGGCGGCAAGGCGGAGATCAGACTCCCGGTCGAACTGTCGGCCGGGGCGCACGGCGACTACGTCGTCTCGATGAAGTACGGCGGCCGGGTGCTCGCCGAACACCCGTGGGGCGTGGGCCGCCCCTGGGGCGTGACCCTGTTCTGGATCCTGCTCTGCGTGGTCGTACCGGCGGCGGTGTTCCGCGTCGGCATGGCCGTGGTGGACCGGTTCCGGCCACGACGGGCGGGCCGCAGCACGGGCCCGCCCCGGCACCGGGCTCTGCGCATGCCCGCGCAACTCACCGTGCGCATGCCGAAGTTCGGCACGGAAGCCGCCCCGCAGGAAACCACCCGTCCGACCTCGACCCTGCCGTGGTTCACCCCGGACTCCGATCCGGGCACGGCCGGTCGGCTCTCCGCACCGCACGACGACAGTCCGACGAGTCCGACGACTCCCATCAGGAAGGGACCTACGTGAGCAAGCCAAGGAGAGTCATATCGGTCGGCGGAGGCGGTGTACGGAGAGCGGGCGCGGCCACGTTCGCGCTGGTCCTCGGCGGTGCGGGCCTGGCGCTCGGGCTGAGTGCCCAGGCCGCGCAGGCCGCGGAGGTGTCCTACGCCACCCACTGCGTGCCGCCCGCCGGTATCGACCCGGTCGACGGCACCACCAAGGTCGAGATCACCGCGCCGGCCTCGGCGAAGGTGGGCGACACGGTGGACGTCGTCTGGAAGTTCACCCAGGCCGCGTCCAAGAACCCCGACATCATCGATCTGCCCGCCGACTCGGTGCAGCCGTCCGGGACGTTGAAGGCGGGCGGCGCGCAGACCGCGAACATCGCGATGGTGGGCCCGCGCAAGAACCCGGCGATCCCCAAGGGCGCGGTCATGACCCTGTCCGACATGAAGGGCACGCTGAAACTGACGACGGCGGGGGCGGTCACGCTGACTCCGGACGCGTACACGGTCAACGCGTTCTCGACGGACACCAAGTGCACACCGACGCAGACGGTCTCGCCCTCGGCGACGATCAACGTGACGGCGGGGGACGGCAGTTCGTCCAGTACGTCCCCGAGCCCGTCGGACTCCACGTCGGCCTCGGCATCGGAATCCGCCTCGGAATCGGCCTCGCCGACCGACTCGGAATCCGCGTCGGAGTCCGCGAGCCCCAGCGACGGCACCGGTCAGACCGACTTCACCGGCAAGGAGGTCTCCGTCCCCTACGCGTGCAAGACGCCGATCGGTGACAAGAACGCGACCTCGGCCGTGCAGATCAACGCCAAGAAGGACGGCGGGAGTTACGACCTCACCGTGCAGTTCAAGGGCTCGGTGATGGACAGCCCGGCCGACATCCCGGCGGACTCCGTGAAGCCGTCGATGGAGGTCGTCCTGGGCGGCGCCGACAGCGGCACGGTCCATGTGGAGGGCCCGACCAACTCCTCCGCCATCAAGTCCGGCGACCCGATCGAGATCCCGGACCTGACCGGCACCTACAAACCCGGCGCGAGCGGTACGTCGACACTGGCGCCCGGCGTCCTCACGGTCAACGCCCTTGGCACGACGACGACTTGCACGCCCACGGAGTCGAAGGTCTCCCTGACCCTCGACACCACGGAACAGGCGAGCGGCGCGGCCGGTGGTTCCTCCACATCGGGCGGTACGTCGGGCGATACGTCGACCTCGACCTCCGGAGGCCTGGCGGAGACGGGTTCGGACAGCCACGGGGGGCTGAAGGCGCTGGGCCTCGTCTCCGGTACGGCGATCCTGCTGGGCGTGGCGGTGTTCACGTTCATGCCGGGGCGGAAGCGGGTGCGGTAGGCACCGGAATACCCCGAAGGGCGGCCGCACCGAGTGGTGCGGCCGCCCTTCGACGGTTCGGCCGGGGCTCAGTGCACGTCGCCCATGAGTTCCCTGACCTTCTTGCGGTACATCCACACCGCCGTGCCCGCGAGGACCGCGAGGGCTGCCTGGAGTGCGACGATGCCCGTCTTGTTGAGGTCGACGCCGGCGATGGACAGGAGGCCTGTCGTGGCGTCGCCCGCCGTGACGGCGAGGAACCAGACACCCATCATCTGGGAGGCGTACTTCGCGGGGGCCATCTTCGTGGTGACGGAGAGGCCGACGGGGGAGAGGGTCAACTCGCCGACCGTCTGGACGAAGTAGATCGCCACCAGCCACATCGCCGCCGCCTTGTGACCGCCGTCGGCGATCGCGAGCGGGGCCAGGAAGAGGAAGAAGGACGCGCCGATCAGGACCAGGCCCATCGCGAACTTCGTCGCCGTGCTCGGCTCCTTGCCGCGGCGGGCGAGCGCCAGCCAGGCCCAGGCGAAGACCGGGGCGAGGGCCATGATGAGGACCGGGTTGACCGACTGGTACCAGGAGATCGGGAAGTTCCAGCCGAAGACGGTGTTCTTCGCGGAGGAGTCGGCGAACAGGGACACCGTCGAGCCGCCCTGGTCGTAGATCATCCAGAAGACGGCCGCGGCGACGAAGAACCAGATGTACGCGGACATCTTCGACTGCTCGGCCCGGTCGAGGTCCTTGTCGCGCTTGATGCGGGCGATGACCAGGACGGGGATGAGCAGGCCGGCGATCGTGATCGGGACCAGCAGCCAGTTCAGCGTGTAGTGGCCGGAGAAGCCGACGATCGCGTAGAAGACGACCGCGACGGCCGCCCACAGCCCCGACTTGCGCAGCGTGGCCGTCTTCTCCTCGGCGGACAGCGGCGTGGGGACGAGGTCCGAGCGGGAGCTGAGGTGGCGCGTGCCGATCAGGTACTGGGCGAGGCCGATGGCCATGCCGACCGCGGCGAGCGCGAAGCCGAGGTGCCAGTTGACGTTCTCGCCGACCGTGCCGATGGCCAGCGGCGCGGCGAAGGCACCGACGTTGATGCCGATGTAGAAGAGCGTGAAGCCGCCGTCGCGGCGCGGGTCGTCGGGGCCCTCGTAGAGGTGGCCGACCATCGTGGAGATGTTGGCCTTGAGGAGACCCGAGCCGATCGCCACCAGGCCGAGGCCCGCGAAGAACGTGCCCGAGGAGGGGAGGGCGAGCGTCAGATGGCCGAGCATGATGATCACGCCGGCGACGGCGACCGTCTTGCGGGGGCCCAGGACACGGTCCGCGAACCAGCCGCCGGGCAGGGCGAGCAGGTACACGAGGGACAGGTACACCGAGTAGATCGCGGTCGCGGTGGCCGCGCTCATGTGCAGGCCGCCCGGTGCCACCAGGTACAGCGGGAGCAGAGCCTTCATGCCGTAGTAGGAGAATCGCTCCCACATCTCGGTCATGAAGAGAGTGGCCAGTCCGCGGGGGTGGCCGAAGAAGGTCGTTTCGGAACCGGGGGTGCCCGGAGTCACCGAGTCCTTCGTCAGGCTGGACGCCATGGTCGTTCCTTGCTGGTCGGGCACAAAAAAGACCTTCAGCTGTGAATGCTCGCCAAAGGTTCCCAATGTCACTACGGGCGGTCCAGTCACCATACGGCAGGACACTGCCGGAAAAGGAAGGACTTGAGACATCGATCACAGGGACAAGTGGAACCCTGCCCGACCTTTCTAAGGTGAATACAAGGATCACATCCCACAGGCACAGGTTCGGACCAGATTCTTCACGGCGATGAATCCGACTTGCCCAAAGGTAAGAATCACTCGTGGCGATCACACCTCGACCGCTGTCCGAGGCGGACTACCATCACCTCATGACCCGTGTACTGCTCGCCGAGGACGACGCGTCCATCTCGGAGCCGCTGGCCCGCGCTTTGCGACGGGAAGGTTACGAGGTCGAGGTGCGCGAGGACGGACCCACAGCCCTCGATGCCGGCATCCAGGGCGGCATCGACCTGTGTGTCCTGGACCTGGGCCTGCCCGGCATGGACGGCCTGGAAGTGGCCCGCCGACTGCGCGCCGAGGGCCACACCGTCCCGATCCTCATCCTGACCGCGCGCGCCGACGAGGTGGACACCGTCGTCGGCCTCGACGCGGGCGCCGACGACTACGTCACCAAACCCTTCCGGCTAGCCGAACTGCTCGCCCGTGTCCGGGCCCTGCTCCGGCGCGGCGCCGCCGAGCCCGCGCAGCCGCCCGCCACGCACGGCGTCCGTATCGACGTCGAGTCCCACCGCGCGTGGATGGGCGACGAGGAACTCCAGCTCACCGCCAAGGAGTTCGACCTGCTGCGGGTGCTGGTGCGGGACGCCGGCCGGGTGGTCACGCGCGACCAGTTGATGCGTGAGGTCTGGGACACGACCTGGTGGTCGTCGACCAAGACCCTCGACATGCACATCTCCTGGCTGCGCAAGAAGCTCGGTGACGACGCGGCCAACCCCCGGTACATCGCCACGGTCCGGGGTGTCGGGTTCCGTTTCGAGAAGAGCTAGCCGGTCTACGCGCGACACCACAGTGAGGGTGCGACACACACCGGTTCTCTCAAAGTCATCGCCCGGAGGGCCCCGTGCGTCGTCGTCTCATCCAGTCCACGCTTGCCGTGGTGCTCGTCGTCATCGCCGTGTTCGGTGTGTCCCTCGTCATCGTGGAGACGCGCACGATCAGCAACAGCGCCCAGGAACGGGTGGACTCCGAGGCGCTCCGGCTGGCCAGCATCGTGGACAGCCGGATCCTCGGGGCGGAGATCGTCGACTCCGAGGTGCTGCGCACGCAGGTCACGGAGGACCGGTACGCCGTCATCCGGATCCCGGGCGACCCGGTGATCGCGGTCGGCACCAAGCCGACCGGTGACGTCATCCGCTCCACCGCCAAGGGCGAGGAGGGCGAGACGGTCACCGTGATGGAGCCGCGCTCGACCGTCACCCGCGAGGTCGGGCGGACGCTGCTCATCATCGGGGCCGTCGCCCTGCTCGCCGTGGTCGCCGCCGTCCTGCTCGCCGTACGGCAGGCCAACCGGCTCGCCTCGCCGCTCACCGACCTCGCGGAGACCGCCGAGCGGCTCGGCTCCGGTGACCCGCGGCCCCGGCACAAGCGGTACAGCGTCCCGGAGCTGGACCGGGTCGCCGATGTCCTCGACTCCTCCGCCGAGCGCATCGCCCGCATGCTCACCGCCGAGCGCAGGCTCGCGGCCGATGCCTCGCACCAGTTGCGTACGCCGCTGACCGCGCTGTCCATGCGCCTTGAGGAGATCACCCTCACGGACGACCCGGACACGGTGAAGGAGGAGGCGACGATCGCGCTGACGCAGGTCGAGCGGCTCACCGACGTCGTGGAGCGGCTGCTGACGAACGCGCGTGACCCCCGTACCGGTTCCGCCGTCTCCTTCGACCTCGACGAGGTCATCCAGCAGCAGCTCGCCGAGTGGCGCCCCGCCTACCGCAGCGCGGGCCGCGCGATCGTCAGCTCGGGCAAGCGGCATCTGCAGGCCGTCGGCACCCCGGGGGCGGTGGCGCAGGTGCTGGCCGCGCTGATCGAGAACTCGCTCATGCACGGCGGCGGCACGGTCGCCCTGCGCACCCGCGTCACCGGCAACCAGGCCGTCGTGGAAGTCACCGACGAGGGGCCGGGGGTGCCGACCGACCTCGGCGCCCGGATCTTCGAGCGCACGATCAGCGGCCGCAACTCCACCGGGATCGGTCTGGCCGTGGCCCGTGATCTCGCGGAGGCGGACGGTGGACGGCTGGAGATGCTGCAACTGCAGCCGCCGGTGTTCGGGCTGTTCCTGTCCCGGACGCCGCCCGCGAAGCGGACGCTCGTGGAGGACGAGGAGCCCACGGTCCGCTGACCGGCGGCGGGGGAGTCAGCTCACGCGCTGCTTGGGGCGCGGTTCGGGCGCGGGCTCCGGGAAGGGGCCCGAGACCGGGGCCCCGGCCTCCGGGAGATCCTCGGCCGGCAGCGCCTTGAAGACCCAGCTGCGGTACGACCAGAAGCGGAACAGCGTCGCGATGCCGATGCCGAGCACCTTGAAGACGTTGCGCTGAAGCGAGCTGTCCCAGCCGAAGCCGTAGATCGCGGCGAACAGGACGCCGTTCTCGATCACCAGGCCGACCAGGCTGAACGCCAGGAACAGGCTGAGTTCCTTGGTGCGGGCGCTCTTGTCGCGGTCACGGTAGGTGAAGTAGCGGAAGCCGACGTAGTTGCACCCGATGGCGACGATCGTCGCGATCACGTTGGCGCGCACGGCCTGGAGGCTGGTCAGATGCCACAGCAGGTTGGAGACCGCGAAGTTCACCACGGTGCCCACGATGCCCACCGCGCCGAACTTGGCGACCTCGCGCGCGAGCCGTTTGAAAGGCCCTTCGGAACCACGTTCCATGGGTGTGCAGGCCCCTGTCATCTCGGGTGTCATCGCGGATTCGTCGACCCAGCCATGCTAACCACCGCTTTCCCCCGCCGCCCATGAAGCTGCTCACAGGTCGGGAAGAGACCCGGAAAAGAACGGTAAGAGGTACGGAAATCGGGCCCGGCCGGCGTGACCGATACCCTGGGGGAGTGACGTTCCCGGTAGTCGGCATGGTCGGCGGGGGGCAGCTCGCTCGTATGACACACGAGGCGGGCATCCCGCTCGGCATCAGGTTCAAGCTTCTGAGTGACACCCCGCAGGATTCCGCGGCGCAGGTCGTCGGCGATGTCGTCATCGGCGACTACCGCGACCTGGACACGCTGCGTGACTTCGCGCGGGGCTGCGATGTGATCACCTTCGATCACGAACACGTACCCACCGAGCATCTGCGTGCCCTGGAGGCGGACGGCATCCCCGTACGCCCCGGCCCGGACGCGCTCGTGCACGCCCAGGACAAGGGCGTGATGCGCGCGAAGCTCGTGGAGATCGGCGTGCCGTGCCCCAGGCACCGGATCGTCGCCGATCCGGCGGATGTCGTCGCCTTCGCGGAGGAGGGGGACGGCTTTCCCGTCGTCCTCAAGACCGTCCGCGGTGGCTACGACGGCAAGGGCGTCTGGGTCGTCGACAGCCCGGAGGAGGCCGCCGAGCCCTTCCGTGCCGGTGTGCCGGTCCTCGCGGAGGAGAAGGTCGACTTCGTACGGGAGCTCGCGGCGAACGTCGTCCGCTCCCCGCACGGTCAGGCCGTCGCCTACCCGGTCGTCGAGTCCCAGCAGGTGAACGGCGTCTGCGACACGGTCATCGCGCCCGCCCCCGACCTCGACGAGTCCCTCGCGCTGGAGGCCGAGGCGATGGCGCTGCGCATCGCCAAGGAACTCGGGGTCGTCGGCCATCTCGCGGTCGAGCTGTTCCAGACCGCCGACGGCCGCATCCTCGTCAACGAACTCGCCATGCGCCCGCACAACTCCGGCCACTGGACCCAGGACGGCGCGATCACCAGCCAGTTCGCCAACCACGTCCGCGCGGTCCTCGACCTCCCGCTCGGCGATCCGCGCGCCCGCGCCCCCTGGACCGTCATGTGTAACGTGCTGGGCGGCGACTACCCGGACATGTACTCCGCGTACCTGCACTGCATGGCCCGGGACCCGCAACTGAAGATCCACATGTACGGCAAGGACGTGAAGCCCGGCCGCAAGGTCGGCCACGTCAACACCTACGGCGACGACCTGGACGACGTTCTGGACCGCGCCCGTCACGCAGCCGGTTATCTGAGAGGCACGATCACCGAATGAGCCCCGTTGCAGGACCCGTCGTAGGAATCGTCATGGGGTCGGACTCCGACTGGCCCGTCATGGAGGCCGCCGCGAAGGCCCTCGACGAGTTCGAGATCGGGTACGAGGTCGATGTCGTCTCCGCGCACCGGATGCCGCGCGAGATGATCACCTACGGCGAGCAGGCCGACGGCCGCGGCCTCAAGGTGATCATCGCGGGCGCGGGCGGTGCCGCCCACCTTCCCGGGATGCTCGCCTCGGTGACCCCGCTGCCGGTGATCGGCGTTCCCGTACCGCTGAAGTACCTGGACGGCATGGACTCGTTGCTCTCCATCGTGCAGATGCCGGCCGGTGTCCCCGTCGCCACCGTCTCGGTCGCCGGCGCGCGCAACGCGGGACTGCTCGCCGCCCGCATCCTGGCCACCCACGACGAGGAACTCCTCGTCCGGATGCGGGAGTTCCAGCAGGAGCTGAACGACCAGGCCACCGAGAAGGGCAAGCGGCTGCGCGCCAAGGTCGAGAGCGGGAGCGGCGGCAGCGGCTTCGGTTTCGGGAAGTGACGGGCATGACCTCGCTGGACCAGGCCCGGGAACTGCTCCGCGAGTTCCCGGTCGTCGACGGGCACAACGACCTGCCCTGGGCCCTGCGCAAGCAGGTCGGCTACGACCTCGACGCCCGCGACATCGCCGTGGCGCAGAACGCCCATCTGCACACCGACATCCCGCGCCTGCGCGAGGGTGGTGTCGGTGCGCAGTACTGGTCGGTGTACGTCCGCTCGGACCTGCCCGACCCGGTGCCGACGACGCTCGAACAGATCGACTGCGTACGGCAGTTGCTCGCCCGCTATCCGGCGGACCTGGCGCCCGCGCTGACCGCCGCGGACATGGAGTCGGCGCGCGCGGAGGGCCGTATCGCCTCCTTGATGGGGGCGGAGGGCGGGCACTCGATCGCCAACTCCCTCGGCACGCTACGGGGGTTGTACGCCCTCGGCGTCCGCTACATGACGCTCACCCACAACGACAACGTGGCGTGGGCCGACTCCGCGACGGACGAACCGGCGGTCGGCGGGCTGTCGGCGTTCGGCCGGGAGGTCGTGCGGGAGATGAACCGCGAGGGCATGCTCGTCGACCTCTCGCATGTGGCGGCGACGACGATGCGCGCCGCGCTGGACACGTCGACGGCCCCGGTGATCTTCTCGCACTCCTCCTCCCGGGCCGTCTGCGACCACCCGCGCAACATCCCCGACGACGTGCTCGAACGCCTCCCCGCCAACGGTGGCATGGCGATGGTGACGTTCGTACCGAAGTTCGTGCTCCAGGCCGCCGTGGACTGGACGGCCGCGGCCGACGACAACATGCGCGCGCACGGCCTGCACCACCTGGAGACCACCGAAGAGGCGATGAAGGTGCACCGCGCCTTCGAGGAGCTCCACCCGCGCCCGATCGCCACGGTCTCCACGGTCGCCGACCACCTCGACCACATGCGCGAGGTCGCGGGCGTCGACCACCTCGGCATCGGCGGCGACTACGACGGCACGGCCTTCACCCCCGACGGCCTGAACGACGTCTCCGGCTACCCCAACCTCATCGCGGAACTGCTCGACCGCGGCTGGTCCAGGTCCGACCTGGCCAAGGTGACCTGGCGGAACGCGGTACGGGTGCTGGGCGCGGCGGAGGACGTGGCACGGGAGCTGCGGGCGACGCGGGGGGTCTCGAACGCGACGATCGAGGCGCTGGACGGCTGACCGGCGTGGCGCGGGAGCCCCGGTTCCCGCGCCGTAGCCCGAACGCCCCGCCCACCAGGTAGCCCCCTCGCGGGCGTGCGACGGTGACCGTACTGCCGTAACGACGTACGGAGCCCGCCATGGCCGACCTCCAGGACCAACTGCACGCGACGACCGAGGTCGGCGAGCTCGACGACTTGGTCCATGAGCCCTTTCCCGGTGGGCCCTTCCCGCCGGACACCGCGGAACCGTACGACCCCGTCTCCGATCCGGCCGCCGCCCCGCTGGAGCGCGCGCACGCGATCCTCGCCGCGCATCCGGTCGCGGACGGGTACAGCGGGCTGCCGTGGGCGCTGCGGCATCTGCCGTGGTTCGACCTGGAGCTGGGGGAGAGTTCCGTGGACACCGATGTGCCGCGGCTGCGCGAGGGGCATGTCGGCGCGCTGTTCTGGTCGCTGCACCTGCCCGAGGGGCTCGCCGGGGACCGGGCGGTCGGCGCCACCCTGGAGCAGCTCGACCTCGTGAACACCGTGGTCCGCGCCCACCCCGAGGGCCTGCGGCTGGCGTACACCGCCGGCGAGACCACCGACGTGCGTCACTGCGGCCGTATCGCCGTGCTGCTGGGCCCCGCCGGAGCCGCCGCGCTCGGCGACTCCCTGGGCATTCTGCGCTCGCTGCACGCGCTGGGCCTACGGGTCCTGACCCTCTCCGGGGTGTCCTGGGCGAGCGAGGCGGGGCTGACCCGGTTCGGCGAGGAGGTCGTGCGCGAGATGAACCGCCTCGGCGTGCTCGCGGACCTCTCCGGCGCCTCCGACGGTACGGTCCGGCGCGCGCTGGCGGTCTCCAAGGCGCCGGTGGTGTTCACCCGCTCCGCCGCCCGCACGCTGCGCCCGCACCCGGCCAACCTCTCCGACGAACTGCTCGCCGCGGTCGGCGCCGCCAAGGGCCTGTGCATGGTGCCGCTCACCGCCGAGCAGACCGGCCCGTCCGTCCGGGACGTCGCCGACCACCTCGACCATGTGCACGAGGTCGCGGGCCGCGAGTGCGTCGCCCTGTCCGGCACGTACGACGCCGGTACGGCCCATCCGCAGGAGCTCGCCGACGCCTCCTGCTACCCGAACCTCATCGCCGAGCTTCTGCACCGCGGCTGGTCCGAGCCCGACCTCGCCCTGCTCAGCTGGGGCAACGTCCAACGCGCCCTGCGCAGCGCCGACTTCACGGCCCGCGCCGCACAGCAGCGCCGCGAGCCGTCCACGGCGAAGATCGCGGAGCTGGACAGCTGACCGAGCGGTGCTACGGGTGGTCGATCCGGCAGAGGCAGAAGGGATGCCCTGCCGGATCGGCGTACACCCGGAAGTCCTCCTTGTCCTGCCGCGCCAACTCCCGCGCGCCGAGCGCCAGTACGGCCTTCTCCGCCGCCTCGATCTCCTCCCACGTCGACCCGGCGTCGAAGTCGAGGTGGAACTGCTGCGGCCGGTCCGCGCGCGGCCACTCGGGCGGGGTGTAGTCCGTCACCCGCTGGAAGGCGATCCGGGGTCCGTCCGGGAGGTCGAGGACGACCCACTCGTCGTCGGCGGCGTGGGGCGTGCCGCCCAGGAAGCCGGCGTAGAACGCGGCGAGCGCGAGCGGGTCGGGGCAGTCGATCACGGTGGAACGGAAACGCACGGCAGTCACGATGACCTCCCGGGTCAGCAGGCGCAGAGGCAGAACGGGTGCCCCGCCGGGTCGGCGTAGACACGCCAGGAGCGTGCGGGGTCCTCGGTGTCCAGCGGCTTCGCGCCCAGCGCCAGGACGCCCTTCTCGGCCGTGTCCAGGTCCTCGACGGTCAGGTCGAGATGGAACTGCTGGGAGTCGCCGGACGCGGGCCATTTCGGCGGTACGTGCCCGGGCGCCTCCTGGAACGCCAGTGTCCGCCCGTCCGGCAGCTTCAGGTCCACCCAGTCGCTCCCGTCCTCCTCCACGGTGCCGCCGAGGATCCCGGCGTAGAAACGGGCGAGCGCGCGGGGGTCGGGACAGTCCAGGACTACGGCACCCAGCGTGGCGATGGTCATGACGGACTCCTTCGGGTTACCCATATGTGGCGTCAGCCGGTAACGGTTACCTCATGGTCCCGCATAGGAGGTAACGTCGCAAGCATGAGTGAGAGAGTCCCCGCGCCCGGCGATCTGGCCCTGATCGAGGCGCTGGTCAACACGCTGGACATCGAGGCGGGCGTCGACGCACTCGACACGGAGGACGGCCGGGCGCCCTTCGGACTCACGGCACACCAGGTCCCGTACGCCCGCGAACTGCGCGAGTCCCTGCGCGCCACCCTGCTCGCCCACGCGGGCCACCCCGCGCACCAGGACGTGACCCAGCTCGGTCAACTCCTCGCGCACGCACCGCTGTTGATCGCCCTCGACGCCCACGACGGCTCCGCCCGCCTCACTCCCGCCGACCCGGAACCCCTGCCCTCCCGCGTCGCGGCGGCCATCGCCGAGGGCCTCGTCGCGGGCACCTGGCCCCGCCTGAAGGCGTGCGAGGCGCCGACCTGCCACTGGGCGTACTACGACCGCAGTCCGGCGGGCCGGGGCCGCTGGTGCTCGATGGCGGTGTGCGGGGCGCGCGCCAAGATGCGGCGTTACCGGGCCAAGTAGCCATCGCCGGGGGTGACTTGAGCGGTCCGGGCGCCGAGTACAGCCCAGTGGTGCAGAATGCAGCCAGACGCCGGTCCGGCCGACTGAGCCTCGGCCGGACCGGCGTCGCCTGCGTGCGCGAGGGTTGTGCGGTGGTACGCGTGAGTCGTGCGGGGATGTGGGCGAGCCGCGCGGTGGGGCGGGTGTGTCAGGCGGTGGGGCGCGTGGGTCGTGCGCTGATGTGCGTGAGTCGTGCGGTGGGGCGGGTGTGTCAGACGGTGGGGCGGCCCGTCGATCGAGCCCCGGCCGGATCGGCGTCGCCCTGCCGGGCCTCCGGCCCAGCCTCGCGTCGCGGTCCGGTGTCGTAGCGTCCGCCCGTCCGCTACGGCCGACCACGTGCTACGCGGTGGGCCACCCCATCGCACGGAACGTCCAGTCGGCCTTCCGCCACGGCGTCGGGTCGGCGTCGCCCTGCCCGGCTCCGTGTCCCGGCTTCGTGGTCCGGTGCCGCGGGCTTGGCGTCGTGGTCCGGTGCCCTGGACCCGGCGCCGCGGTCCGGCGTCGTAGCCTCCGTCTGTCCGCCTGTCCGCCTGTCCGCCTGTCCGCCCGTCCGCTACGCCCGACCACGCGCTACGCCGTGGGACGCCCCATCGCGCGGAACGTCCAGCCCGCCTTCCGCCACAGGGCCGGGTCGAGGGCGTTGCGTCCGTCCAGGACCACCCGGGCGCGTACGGCCTCGCCGAGTGCCGCCGGGTCCAGTTCGCGGAACTCACGCCACTCCGTCAGGTGCAGGACGACATCGGCGCCGCGCACGGCCTCCATGGCGGTGTCGGCGTAGCCCAGCGTCGGGAACAGCCGTAGCGCGTTGGGCATGCCCTTCGGGTCGTACACCGTGACCTGGCCGCCCTGGAGGTGGATCTGGCCGGCGACGTTCAGTGCGGGGGAGTCGCGCACGTCGTCGGAGTCCGGCTTGAAGGCCGCGCCGAGGACGGCTACCCGCTTGCCCAGGAAGGACCCGCCGCCGAGCGCCTCGCGCGCCATCTCGACCATCTGTCCGCGCCGCCGCATGTTGATGGAGTCGATCTCGCGCAGGAAGGTCAGCGCCTGGTCGGCGCCCAGTTCACCGGCGCGCGCCATGAACGCCCGGATGTCCTTGGGCAGGCAGCCCCCGCCGAAGCCGATCCCGGCCCGCAGGAACTTCTTCCCGATCCGCTCGTCGTGCCCGATCGCCTCGGCCAGCTTCACGACGTCGCCGTCCGCCGCCTCGCACACCTCGGCCATCGCGTTGATGAAGGAGATCTTCGTGGCGAGGAAGGAGTTCGCGGCCGTCTTCACCAGCTCGGCGGTCGGGAAGTCCGTCACCACGAACGGCGACCCGGCCCCGACCGGCCCGGCGTACACCTCGCGCAGCAGCTTCTCGGACCGCTCGCTCCGGACGCCGACCACGATCCGGTCCGGGTGGAGCGTGTCCTGGACGGCGAAGCCCTCCCGCAGGAACTCCGGGTTCCAGGCCAGCTCGGCGTCCGCGCCGACGGGCGCGTGCGCGGCGAGGTACGCGGCCAGCCGGTCCGCCGAACCGACCGGCACGGTGGACTTGCCGACGACGAGCGCGGGACGGGTGAGGTGCGGGGCGAGCAGCTCGAAGGCCCGGTCGACGTACGACATGTCGCAGGCGTACTCGCCGTGCTTCTGCGGGGTGTTCGTGCACATGAAGTGGACGTCGCCGAACTCCGCGATCTCCGCCCAGTCCATGGTGAAGCGCAGCCGCCCGGTGGAACCCTCGATCCCGGCCACATGCTTGCGCAGCAGCTCCTCGAGCCCCGGTTCGTACATCGGGACCTCACCCCGCTGGAGCATCGCGATCTTCTCCGGAACGACGTCGAGCCCCAGCACCTCGAAGCCCAGTTCGGCCATGGCCGCGGCGTGCGTGGCGCCCAGGTAGCCGGTGCCGATCACGGTGATCTTGAGGGCCATGAATGCTCCAGAAGGGGGACGGGGGCGATGCGCGCCCGAGCATAGTCGGACGTCACAGCGGGCAACTTTCCCCCTGTCGCCAAGCTCACGTATCCCTCCCGTGGGCGGGCCCCTAAAATTTGGGTTACTTAACGGTAATTAGCACTGTGATCACAGCGTCCTTGGAGCGTGAGAGACCTTGGCCGGATCGGCTGACTTCGACCTGTACCGCCCGTCAGAGGAGCACGACATGCTCCGCGACGCGATCCGCTCACTGGCCGAGGCGAAGATCGCGCCGTACGCCGCAGCGGTGGACGAGGAGTCCCGCTTCCCGCAGGAGGCGCTCGACGCCCTCGTCGCGAACGACCTGCACGCCGTCCACGTCCCCGAGGAGTACGGCGGCACCGGCGCGGACGCCCTGGCCACGGTGATCGTGATCGAGGAGGTGGCCCGCGTGTGTGCCAGCTCCTCCCTCATCCCGGCGGTGAACAAGCTGGGCTCGCTCCCGGTGATCCTCTCGGGCTCCGAGGACCTGAAGAAGCGGTACATGACCCCGCTCGCCAAGGGCGACGCGATGTTCTCGTACGCCCTCTCCGAGCCGGACGCGGGCTCGGACGCGGCCGGCATGAAGACGAAGGCGGTCCGCGACGGCGACCACTACGTCCTCAACGGCGTGAAGCGCTGGATCACGAACGCGGGCGTCTCCGAGTACTACACGGTGATGGCGGTGACCGACCCCGAGAAGCGCAGCAAGGGCATCTCGGCCTTCGTCGTCGAGAAGTCCGACGAGGGTGTCTCCTTCGGCGCCCCGGAGAAGAAGCTCGGCATCAAGGGCTCCCCGACCCGCGAGGTCTACCTCGACAACGTCCGCATCCCCGCCGACCGCATGATCGGCGCCGAGGGCACCGGCTTCGCCACGGCGATGAAGACCCTGGACCACACCCGCATCACCATCGCGGCCCAGGCTCTCGGCATCGCCCAGGGCGCCCTCGACTACGCCAAGGGCTACGTCAAGGAGCGCAAGCAGTTCGGCAAGCCGATCGCCGACTTCCAGGGCATCCAGTTCATGCTCGCCGACATGGCCATGAAGATCGAGGCCGCCCGCCAGCTGACCTACGCGGCGGCGGCCAAGTCCCAGCGTGGCGACAAGGACCTCACCTTCCAGGGCGCGGCGGCCAAGTGCTTCGCCTCGGACGTGGCGATGGAGGTCACCGTCGACGCGGTCCAGCTCCTCGGCGGCTACGGCTACACCCGCGACTACCCGGTGGAGCGCATGATGCGCGACGCGAAGATCACGCAGATATACGAAGGAACGAACCAGGTTCAGCGCATCGTGATGGCGCGCAACCTGCCGTAAGAGGTCGAGCGCAAGGGGCGTCCCTCGGGGCGCCCCTCTTCCGTCCGTGTGAGAAACGCGGAACATGGCATGAGTTGTGTTTCATGTTCTATGCTTCTGTGTGTGTCCGGGGGCCACCCGGCACATGGTGGCTGCTGTGTGTCGCGCTATGTTCGGCTGGTGACCAGCGAACGTGGAGACGCCGAACTGCCTGAGGGATGGCGCGTGGACGGAGACCTACTCGTCCATGAGGCCGAGTTGCACGGCTGGAGGTTGACTGTGGTGAGTGTTCTGGGCGCGCCATGGGACGGCCCTTCCAGCCTTCGTATCGATCCTCCCGCCGACCTGGACGCGGTAGCGGGGACGGACGGCATCACGGCGGAACTCATGCGATCGATCTCCATGGCGGAGATCCGCAGGACGACGAAGGAACTTCGCGCGCGACTGGGCTACGCGATCGATGGGGCCCGGTCCGGTGTCGTACTCGACAGGGTCGAGACCGAGCAGGACTACGCCCTGATGTCCCGCGAGTATGTGCGGCTGGTGGAGCAGGGGTACCGGAGTCCGATCACGCGGCTGGCGACGGCGTGGGGGATGAGCCGTAACACCATCAGCGGCCGTATTCGGCGGGCGCGCGCCATGGGTTTCCTCGACGGGCCGCCAGGTAAGCCCGCTGATCGCCTGACGGCCAAGTCCAGGCGATGTCTGGAGAGGGAAGAACATGAGCCGAGCCGAGACCGGTCGGATCGGGAGTGAGCCGCTCGTTGTGGTCTTCGAGCGATGGGCTACGACGCGTGGATTGGAAAACAGCAGCGTCAA
The DNA here is from genome assembly GCF_016612545.1 of Streptomyces sp. MBT65. Classification (GTDB taxonomy): domain Bacteria; phylum Actinomycetota; class Actinomycetes; order Streptomycetales; family Streptomycetaceae; genus Streptomyces. Next base: position 21,502 of record NZ_JAENRY010000086.1, read on the forward strand.
GCAGTACCGGTCGATCCTGAGTCGAAGCGTCGTACCGTTCTTCGGGGCGCGGATCATCGGCGCACTCGTGCCGGCTGACATCGAGGAATGGGTCACATGGATGACCCACACACGAAAGTACAAACCGTCCACGACGAGGTTCCGCTTCAACATCCTCATGTCGGTTTTCGCTTGGGCGACGGAATGTGGGTTGGCCAACAGCAACCCCTGCAAAGGCGTCGACCTCCCTGTCAGCCGGGCACGAACACACCGAGACCAGCGCGCCGAAGTCCACGTCCCCAGCGCGGAAGTTGTGCACGCTGCCATCGGGGCGGCACCGGAGCGTTATCGCGGCATGTTCTGGCTCATGGCCGGGTGCGGCTTGCGTCTCGGTGAGGCCATGGGGATCGGGCGAGACCGGATCCACTTCGGCGGCAGGACACTCACAGTCGACCGGCAGGTCGCCTGTGACGGGGATACCGGATCGGGCAAGTACGGCAGCATGCGGCTTCGTCACGTCAAGTGGCGGGAGGAGGGCGACAGAGGGCGGGATGTTCCGCTGCCTGACGTAGTGGCCCTGGCTGTGCGCCGGCATCTCAACCAGTACGAGACCTGGGGTCCTGAAGAACTCCTGTTCAGTAACGTCACTCGCACCGGCTTGCTGTATCCGTACTACTGGTACGCCAGGATCTGGAAGCCCGCCTTGGCCGCCGCCGGCATCCCCTATTTCAAACCGCACAGTTTCCGACACTTCTATGCCGCGTCCCTGTTGTCGCAGGGCGTGCCGGTGACCGAGGTCTCCGCGTGGCTCGGCCACTCATCCGTCAGTTTCACGGAGCGGTACTACGGGGACCTCATGCCGGATGCTCCGGATCGTGCCCGGCTGGCGATGGACGGCGCCCTTGGGCTTGTCCGCCGGGAGGATAGCGCTGGCTCGATGCGTGGGTTGTTCGGCGTGGCCTGACAGGTGTGAGCGCCCTGACCGTATTCAGCACTGGCCGGGGACTCAATGACGACGCGGACGTCTGACCGATTGGCATATCGGTAACCGACCCCTCGGTTTGCTATCGGGCGAGACGAGTTGGCCCTGCCGCACGTTGCGTTGGTGGCGTGCGGCAGGGCCTGAGAGCCTGTCGTCAGCTGTCGGAGGTGGTGACCTTCTCGTGGCGTCCACCTCCAGTGAGACATACAAGGGCGCGGGTCGACTGGAGCTCAGCGCAGAGTACGCCGAGGGCGGACCGACGTTGCTGGTCCGGAGGGTCGAGGCTGATCCCCTACCGCCTCATGAATTAGTTATCCTGCCAAAGTTCAATTCCGCAGTCCCATATCTTCCCGGTACTACTCTCACCAATGCAGGCCTTGTAGTAAACGGTTACATTTTCAGGTATGTTGGATTGGTCATCTTCGCAAGTATTTGCACCCTTAGTGTCCCACACCGTCTTAGAGCCGCCGCTCCAGCGGAATTTCCCGACGCCCGAATGGCCATCCTTGGCATCGTCGCAGACTCTCTTGGTGTCGAATGAATCAAAGAACTGGGCTTCGGACCAGCCGTTCGCGCTATAGACTGCATCTCCCGGCTCGGCGGATGCTGGGGCGGCCAGAAGCGTTCCAGTAAAGGCGATTGCGATTCCTGACACGGTAGCAGCCGATCGGAGACTCCTTGCATATTTCATATTTCTTCAGGCCTTTCGGGTTGGGTTTCTTTGGGGATTCCGAAGATCCTTCCATTTGCTACTTGTTCATGTCAAGCGCTTAATTTATTCAGAAAGGGAGAAGATGGGTGAAATTATGACATTCGACAGGTAAGTCCATTGACCCTAAATCGGGATAGATGTGTATGCAAAGGAGATTCTGGCTACTTCGTGAGCATGTCAGCCTGAGGCGAAGTGACTTCTCGGCTTGGTGGCGAACCAGGTAATTCGGCTCACTGTGTGGAGAGCAGGATAAATACTCCTGCCGCAGTCAGGATCAAGAAGGAAAATGTAAACATCAGACGCTTGCGTATCGTCCTATGCTTTGCGGCCGCCCGCCACGCGCGGTCTGCGTCCAAGGGGTGGTTATTATCCTTTATGGGCCACTCGTCGAGGGATGCGCGTATCAAATGATCAAGCCGCATTGCCATGTTTGCCAGCCTCCTTTTCGGCGCGAGCGTGATTTAGTCACGCGGTAAGAATGTTCTTTCTGTCCGTGCGCTTTTGCGTTGTCGGCAGGGGCCTGTGTGAGTGAACCCCATTGTCAAGGTTCGTGTTATCGCCCCCTTTGATTCCAGTTATTGTAGCCGCGCCTTTGGCGAGGAAATCCCGGCCGTCGACGGTTGCGCACATTTGGTCCAATCGGCGCAAATCGATCTCTCAATTACCTGAAAGTGTGACCTTCTCGTCGTTCTGCAACTCATTCACCAGAGTCTTCACCTTCGCCTTGTCCCAGACGAGGTTGCCGCCGGTGGAGCCGGAGATCGGCATGTTCATGGAGGTGCCGTCGCCGCCGTTGACGCCCTTCATCGCCCAGAACATGGACGCCAGGTCCCAGAGCGACATGTCCTTGTCGACGCTCAGCGAGTCCAGGCCAGCGCCGAGGGTCGGGTAGAGCTTGAATGGGTTGAGGAGCGTCGACGGTGTAGCCACCTGGTGGGCCAGAGCCGATAGGAACTTCTGCTGGTTCTTCGTGCGCTGGAGGTCGGACGCAGCGAACGCGTGCCTGGTACGGACGAAGGCCAGCGCCTGGTCGCCGTTCAGCTTCTGCTTGCCGGCCTTGAAGTCTGCGCCCGAGTACGAGTCCTTGAAGCCTTTGTCGATGTCGATCGTGACGCCGCCGACCGCGTCCACGATGTTCGCGAAGCCTGAGAAGCCGATCTCCACGTAGTGGTCGATGTGTAGACCGGTGTTGTACTCGATCGTGCGGACCAGGAGCGTCGGCCCATCGATGGCGTAGGCCGCATTGAGCTTGTTCGTGCCCAGCGGGCCTTTAATTTTGCCGGACTCAGAGCCGAGAAACGTCGGAATCGTGACGTTAGAGTCCCTGGGTAGTGAGATCAGTGTGTCGCCGTTGTCTCCGACATGCAGGATCATCATCGAGTCCGTGCGCTGCCCCGGAGCCGAACCTGTGTGCAGCTTCTTCTTCTCCTCGGCGGACATGTTCTTACGACTATCGGACCCGACGATCAGGTAGTTCGTGCCGTCGCCGCCCGCCGGCCGGTCGATCACCTTCGACAGGTCGACGTCGCGGTTCAGCTTGGAGTCGGCCCAGAAGTAGGTGCCGATGGTGGTCGCGACCAGCACGGTGACCACGGTGATCGCGGTCCACTTGATACGGCGGCGCCAGTTCGGCGCGCGCCGCGGGCCGCGCCCGTCGTCCGGGCCCTCGGGTCCGACCGGTCCGCCACCGCCGTAGACCTGGCCGGTGTTGTAGCCGTCGTACCCGTTGTTGTCGTAGCCGCCCTGGCCGTAGCCGTTCTGGCCCTCGTCGTAGCCCTGGCCGCCCGTGTACGACGGCTGCGGCGGGACTCCGGCGCCGTACGGCGGGGCTTGCGGGCCGCGTCGTACCTGGCGCATCACACGTGCGCTCTCCGGCTGTGCGTTCGCGCTACCGCGTCCGTACTCGTTGCCGCGGTTGCCGCCGGACCATCCCTCGGGCCAATCGTTCATGGGGCCCAGTGTGCAGGTTGCGACCATGCCCAATACAAGGGTCGTAGGAAAATCAGGGCACTGCTGTTGCGAAGCCAACACAAAGTCCGCAGATGTCCACCCCGGCATAGGGTGGCGTCCATGACAGACCTGCCGGGCAAGCCGACGTCCGCCTCCCGGACCACCCTCAGCCACATCATGACGAACGCCGACACGAACCTGCTCGGGACCGTGCACGGCGGTGTGATCATGAAGCTGGTCGACGACGCGGCGGGCGCCGTGGCCGGGCGGCACAGCGGCGGACCGGCCGTCACCGCGTCGATGGACGAGATGGCGTTCCTGGAACCGGTCCGCGTCGGCGACCTCGTCCATGTGAAGGCTCAGGTCAACTGGACCGGGCGGAGCTCCATGGAGGTCGGCGTACGGGTCCTGGCCGAGCGGTGGAACGAGTCGACCCCGGCCACCCAGGTCGGCTCGGCGTATCTCGTCTTCGCCGCCGTCGACGCCGACGGCAAGCCCCGCGCGGTGCCCCCGGTCCTCCCGGAGACCGAGCGCGACGAGCGCCGCTACCAGGAGGCCCAGATCCGCCGCACCCACCGCCTGGCCCGCCGCCGCGCCATCATGGATCTGCGCGCGAAGCGGGCGGCGGAGGGCCTGGACGACTGAGACCCGTCCGCCGGCGCTGTTACAAACACCCCACCTCGTCACGAACCACCCGGTTCGCTACGAACACCCCACCTCGTCCCCGGTCACCACCCCGAACTCGCCCTGCTGCACATCCGTCGCCCGCACCCGCGTGACCTGCTTGAAGTCGCTCCCGGCGATCACCTTCAGCACCGGCCCCTGGCCCTTCACCGCCCGCAGCTCGCTCCCCGGCAGCGCCGCCGCGAGCGACTTCGCGGACCGGTCCCAGCGGGGGTCGTAGACCACGACCGTCCGTCGTACGGCGTGGTCGGCGGCGCTCACCGGCAGGTGCGTCGTGCGGAAGCCGGTCGCCGCGAGGGCCGCGTCCACGCGCTTGCCGAGACCGCCGGTCGCCGTGCCGTTCTCCACCTGGACCCGGATCTGCTGCGGGGCCACGTCCACCTTCACGGCGTTCGCGCGCGGCGCCCGGTGCACGGTCAGCGGCTGGTCGTCGCGCAGGGCCTGGAAGAGCTTCGCCGCCTTCGGCCCGTCCCACTTCAGGGTGGAGCCGATGCCCTTCACGACGTATCCCATCTGCCCGATCGGCACGGTCGTGAACTCGGAGGACGAGGGCGAGAAGGTGCGCATCGCCCGCCCCAGGTCGAGGAGTTCGTCGGTGCCGAAGCCCTTGTCCGCGCGGACCGAGCCGAGGACCGCGCGCGTCACGTCACGGAACTTCAGCGGGTTCAGCAGCACCCCGGAGGAGGTGGCCTGGTCGATCAGCGCCGCCAGGAAACGCTGCTGGCGCTTCATCCGGCCGAGGTCGGAGGCGCCGTCGACGTGCCGCGAGCGGACGTACTGGAGGGCCTGACCGCCCATCAGCGTGTGCGATCCGGCGGGGAGATCGAGACCCGTGTACGAGTCCTTGAGCGGCTCGGCGGTGCAGATCTTCACGCCGCCCAGGACGTCGACCGTCTTCATGAAGCTGGTGAAGTCGACCTCCAGGTAGTGGTCGATCTTCACGTGCGTCATGCTCTCGACGGTCCGCACGGTGAGGTTGGGGCCGCCCTCCGCGTACGCCGCGTTGAGCTTGATCGGGTGCGGGCCGTGGTGCTCGCCGGTGGTCTGATCGACGTGCGGGGGCGTCTCGGCGTAGGAGTCGCGCGGGAGGCTGACCACGCTGGCCCGCTCCCGGTCCTCCGAGATGTGCACGATCATGATCGTGTCGGTGCAGTGGCAGGGCGCGCCGCCGAGGTGGTACTTGTGCCGCTCCTGCTCGGTGATCTTGTCGCGGCCGTCGGTACCGACGAGCAGGACGTTCATGCCGTGGCCCGCGCGCGGGCGGTTCTTCATGTCCTTGAAGGGGTCGACGCGGGCGATGTCCGCGTCCAGGCTGGTGACCACCGCGTGCCCGATCCCGGCGGACGCGAGCACCACCACGGACAGCGTCGTCGCCGCCCGCATGGCCCCCCGTACGGCCGAAGAAGCCGCGCTGGGCCATGCGGGCGGCGACGACGCTGTCCGTGG